>JAYUGZ010000889.1:0-2996 GCA_043767465.1 Cyanobacteriota bacterium | reverse complement strand
TTAACGCTGCCGTCTTCCTTAAACGGCGTAATCATTGCAGTCAGAACCCGTCCAAACTTTACCACACTTTCTCCGATTTTAGACTGTTGATTTTTGATGTTAAATTTTTGATTTCAGATGAAAGGTTTATCTAAAATCCGCATTTCAATCGCCAAATTGCCAGCGTCACCGCTAATTATAAGCAGCCTGCGCTTTGAGAAAGCAGCAAATCTTTGTCTGCTAGCAACTCAGCTATCTGCACCGCATTTAAAGCCGCCCCTTTGCGAATTTGATCGCCGCACAGCCACATCTCCAACCCGCAGGGGTGAGAAATATCTTGGCGAATCCTGCCGACTAGCACCTCATCCTTTCCACTAGCCTCGGCGGGCATCGGGAAATAATTCGCTTGCCAGTCTTCTACCAGCTTAACCCCGATCGCCTGTTTTAAGATTTCCTTAGCCTCGATCGGGCTAAAAGGCTCTGCAAACTCCAGATTAATCGCTTCGGAATGGGCGCGGAGTACGGGAACCCGCACGCAAGTTGCACTAATTCTAATCTCGTCCGTCCCAAATATCTTCCGAGTTTCGTTGACCATTTTCATCTCTTCCTCACAATACCCCAAATCGTTAATCGGCGTATTGTGCGGAAACAAGTTAAAAGCCAAGGGGTATGGAAATATATCGGTTTTGGGAGTTTCCCCTGCCAAAATTGCTCTGGCTTGATCTTTCATTTCCTCCATAGCCCTCGCGCCCGCGCCGCTGGCAGACTGGTAAGTCGCTACAACTATGCGCTTGACTGGCCTAACTTTGTGCAGCGGCCAAACGGCAACTGCCATCAAAATCGTCGTGCAGTTGGGATTAGCAATGATACCTCGGTGAGCTGCCGCCGCTTGGGGATTGACTTCGGGAACCACTAGCGGTACGGTCGCATCCATGCGAAAAGCGCTGGAATTATCGATGACCACGGCCCCAGCGGCCACTGCTTTGGGAGCCCAGAGTTTAGATGCAGAGCCACCGGCGGAGGCGAGCACTAGATCTACGTTATCAAACGATCGCTCTCCCACTGCTTCGACCCGCAGCATTTCGCCGCCAAAAGGCAACGTAGTGCCTGCTGAACGTTCCGAAGCCAGCAGCTTCAGGTCAGAAATCGGAAAACTCCGGCTGTGCAAGAGTTCTAGCAACTCGGCACCGACTGCGCCGGTGGCTCCTAAAATGGCAACTCGATAGGATTGAGACAAATTAATTTCCTCCGCAAATTATATTCCAAACATCGAAATCTAAAATTTAAATAACCGCAATACTGAATATCAAACTCAATTAATCTTATGCGACATCGGGGCGCGAGCAGATGGCAAGGGTGCAGTTAACCACAGCGGTCGATCGTACTCAATCCCAGTTTAGCATCTTTCGCCGTTAGCTCCTTCGAAGCGATCTATACATGAAAGCCCGCCCCTACGGGGGGCTACGCCAACGAAGAGGATTGCCCGCGCCCAATCGGCATCGGGTTAGCTTTCGGGATATATCTGCATTTTAGCAGGCGCGTCCATTGACTAGACGTGCCACTTATGCCGACAACATTGACATCACAGGGCGATATATGCTATGGTGCATCGGCAATTGGTGGACTTAACCTCCACATTCCTAGCAGCAAAAGCTAGTATCCTCAAACTAAAACTATTTGGCAAGATCCCAAAAAGTAGCTGGCTATGACTTACACTCTGATCCAGTAGAGGTGATTGTAGTTGTGCCGTTACAAGTCAAAGCGTACAAAATTAAAATGCAGGCAAAGTTAGATTTGTATGTATTTTATCACTATTGTTAAATATCCAAAAAAAGCCGATGAAAGTAACCCAGGAAAAACTTCCAGCCAGTCAAATTGGTTTGGAAATCGAAGTCCCATCAGAAAAATCAAAACAAGCTTACGAGCAGGTAATTAAACAGTTCGCTCGCGAAGTCAATATTCCTGGGTTCCGCAAAGGCAAAGTTCCCCGCCAAATTTTGCTACAGCGCCTAGGCCAGACTCGCTTGAAGGCGACGGCTTTGGAAAATTTGATTAATGATTCCCTGCAAAAAGCCCTCGAACAAGAAAAAATTCAGGCAATTGGTAGTTTTGAACTGCGCACCGAGTTTGAAGAGTTGCTAGAAAAGTTCGATCCAGAACAGCCTCTGACTTTTTCGGCTAAGGTTGACGTACAGCCAGAAGTCAAAATGAATCAGTACACTGGCTTGCAGCTTCAAGCAGAAGAAGCTAAGTATGATGAGGCTCAGGTAGATGAGGTATTGGCAAAATATCGATCGGACAAAGCTACTTTAATCCCTGTAGAAGGTCGGCCAGCTCAGTTGGGAGACGTGGCTTTGGTTGATTTCTCCGGTAAATTTGCCGAAGCACCCGAAGGCGAAACTCCTGGAGAAATCCCCGGCGGCGATGCCGAAGACTTTCAAGTAGAATTGTCGGAAAATCAGTTTGTACCGGGCTTTATCCAAGGCATGATTGGGATGAATTCGGGAGAAACTAGAGAAGTTTCCGTGCAGTTCCCCGACGAGTACAGCAGTGAAGAATTGGCTGGAAAACCAGCAGTCTTTACAATTACTCTGAAAGAACTTAAAGAAAAGGAATTGCCGGAGTTGGACGATGACTTCGCCCAAGAAGTCAGCGAGTTTGAAACTTTGGCAGAACTGCGCGAATCCCTCGAAACTCGGTTTAAAACAGAGCAAGAAAACAAGACATCAGCTAATAAGGAAAAAGCTATATCAGCAGCACTCGTGCAGCTAATAGATGTGGAAATTCCCGAAACAATGCTCGATCGCGAAATCGATTACTTGCTGAACCAACAAGCCATGCAGTTGAAAAATTATGGCATAGATATCAACCAACTGTTTACCGAAGAAAATATGGGGCCGATGCGGGAACGCTCGCGCCCAGAAGCAGTAGAGAGACTCAAGCAGTCTCTAGCTCTGGCAGAAGTTGCAAAGCTGTAATCCCTATCTGTTGAACCAGAAGAAGTAGTAGAAGAAGTA
>JAYUGZ010000888.1:0-1084 GCA_043767465.1 Cyanobacteriota bacterium | reverse complement strand
AGAGATCCCCCCTAGCCCCCCTTAAGAAGGGGGGGACAAGAGCATTCAGAGTCTCGCTTCACAAGGGAGGATAAAAAAGAGCATTCAAAGTCCCCCTTCTTAAGGGGGATTTAGGGGGATCTGGCCTTGGCTACAAACGAGATTTATCAATGGTTTTAGATTTAAGCTGACACTAATGAAACCACCCATTTTCCTACTAATGACTAATGACTAATGACTGTTGACTAATGACTAACTGACTACTGAAGCCTGAGCAGCCAAAGCATCCCGCACCCGCTGGTTACTAATTTCGCCATCGCGAGACACACAGGAACCAGCGATGATATCATCTTCAAAATTCAAAATCAGTTCCCGATCTTTCAGCATCAACTGAAGTAAAGACGAGACATTTTTCGAGTAAGTTTCGCTAGCATGAACAGGCATTGATCCAGGCAAATTAATCGGTCCAATCACATTAACACCATTCCATTCAACATCTTTCCCCGCTTCCGTGCACTCGCAATTGCCACCTTGTTCGGCCGCGAGGTCAACAATTACTGCTCCCGGTTTCATCTGAGAAACCATTTCTCTAGTAACTAAAATCGGTGCTTTTCTACCAGGAACTTGAGCCGTTGTAATCACTGCATCAGAAGCGCCGACGTGCTGCGTGAGCACTTGGCGGGTGTGTTCTTTAGCTGCTTCTGATAATTCTTTAGCATAGCCACCTGCTGCTACAGTTTCTTCCTTAAGTTCGACATCAATAAATTTAGCACCCAAACTTTGCACTTGTTCTTTTGTTTCCGGGCGGATGTCAAATGCTTCGACTACTGCGCCCAAACGACGTGCTGTGGCGATCGCCTGTAAGCCCGCAACGCCCACACCCATTACCAACACTTTCGCGGGGCGAATTGTACCCGCCGCCGTTGTCAGCATTGGAAAATACTTCGGTAAAGCCGCTGCTGCGATCAGTACCGCTTTGTAACCAGCCACATTAGCCTGAGATGAGAGCGCATCCATGCTTTGAGCGCGGCTGGTGCGCGGAATCATTTCCATGCTGAATGCCGTTATTTTGCGATCGGCCAACCGCTGTATCAAAGCCGGATTT
>JAYUGZ010000887.1:0-1086 GCA_043767465.1 Cyanobacteriota bacterium | reverse complement strand
TCAGTTAAGCCAACCCTCGCCAACTGCGGATCTGAAAAAATCGCCCAAGGAATTCCGCGATAATCTATTTGAAACATCGGCAAAAACAAAGCATTTTTCACAGCAACCGTAGCTTCGCAATTAGCGATGTGAGGGAACGAATAACCGCCAGCAACATCGCCGATCGCGTAAATGCGCGAATTAGTTGTTTGCAGCTTTTCATTTAAAATCAACCCGCGATCGCTAAATTTAACCCTAGCCGCTTCGAGATTTAACGATGCAAAATTATGCCCGCGGCCCGCGGCGAGAAAAATCTCCTCAGTCTCGATCGCCCTTGGCCCAGCTTGAATCCACTTTTTACCCTCAATCACCCGAGCTTGAGTCACCTCAGTAGCAGTCAGAATCCGCACTCCTTCGGCTTCCATTGCAGCTTGAACCAAGCCAGCAGCCTCTCGGTCTTCTTTCGTCAAAATGTGGGAACCCTTGACCGCAAGCGTCACAGCAACCCCTAATCGAGCAAAAGTTTGAGCCACTTCAACACCGCTGGGATCGCCGCCGACTACAGCCAAAGTCTTAGGAAGCTGTGGAAGTTTTGCTAATTCTCCGACAGTTTCCGAAGTATAAAAGCCAGCAGACGAAAGTCCTTCAATATTGGGAATTGCAGGCATTGTTGGACAAGCTAGCAAATAACAGCGCGATCGCAATTTCCGATCGCCCACCACAAAAACCAAACGCGGTTTCGGCACAAACTCGCCGCTACCAAAAATAATATCGACACCGCGAGCAGCCAAAACGCCGAGAGCGTCAATTTGTTCTAAATTAGCAACAACACCCTCGGCCCACTTTTTAACCCCATCAAACCGCAATTCGATCTGCCTTTCTGAATTAGCCACTTCCCACCGAACCCCAAACTGTTGGCGGCTAATCTGCTGGGCAAAACGAGCGGCCTCGCTCAAAGTTTGGCTGTATCTTAAACCAAGGTCGATCGACTCTTTCCCCCCAGTCGGCAAATCTTGCGAATTACTTAGCGGTTCCACCAAAGCAATCCGGGCCGGGAAATTAGTTGCAGTCAAAGCAGCATAGCGTCCGGCCGGAGTTCCACCAATA
>JAYUGZ010000886.1:0-1088 GCA_043767465.1 Cyanobacteriota bacterium | reverse complement strand
AGAAAAACATTGGGAATACTGGCAAAAGCAACTATCAGGCGATTTGCCAATCCTGAATTTGCCGACAGATCGTCCCCGTCAACCAATCCAGACCTATCGGGGAGAAACGCATCTTTTCGAGCTAAATGAACAATTAATTCAAGGACTGCGAGAGATAGCTAAATCTACTGAAACAAGTCTTTACAGGATTATGTTGGCTGCTTTTTTTGTGTTGCTTTACCGCTACACACATCAAGAAGATATCCTCGTAGGAAGCCCCATGGCTGGTCGGTGGAGTAGAGAAGAGTTTAAAGAAATTGTCGGCTACTTTGCTAGCCCTACCGTTTTGCGAACAATAATAAGGGACAGCCTTACATTTAAAGATTTCTTAGTTCAGGTAAGCACTCAAGTCAAAGAAGCCCAAAAGCATCAAGATTATCCATTTCCACTTTTAGTAGAGCAACTTCAGCCTCAGCGAGACCCCAGTCGTTCTCCACTGTTTCAAGTCAGCTTCACTTGGCAAAAGCAACGTTGGTGCGAGCCAGAAACAGGGCTAGGCTTGAAGATGGAGCCATATCCACTCGGCCATCAACGGGGGGCAAGTTTTGACCTGGATGTGATGATGATGGAGATGGGAGAAGTTCTCCTGGCTGGCTGGCAATACAACACGGATCTGTTTGATGGGGCAACTATCACTCGAATGGCGGAACATTACCAGACTTTACTGGAGGTGATCGCACTCAATCCAGAACAGCGGATTTCAGAATTGCCTCTACTGACACCAGCCGATCGTCACCAATTATTAGTGGAGTGGAACAACACTTGGGCTGAGTATCCGCAGGATAAGTGTATCCATCAGTTGTTTGAAAAACAGGTGGAACGCACACCCGATGCCGTAGCAGTGGTGTTTGAAGAAAAACAACTCACCTATCGAGAGTTGAATGCCAAAGCCAATCAACTGGCAAATTATCTGCGATCGCTGGGCGTGGGGTCAGAAGTGCTGGTAGGGATTTGTGTAGAGCGTTCTCTGGAAATGATAATCGGTTTGTTGGGCATCCTCAAAGCTGGCGGTGCTTACGTTCCGCTAGACCCGAACTATCCGTCTGAGC
>JAYUGZ010000885.1:0-1088 GCA_043767465.1 Cyanobacteriota bacterium | reverse complement strand
TCCAAGAAAATACTACTGATTTTGGGCAACAGTTTAAAGTTGATTGGACTGTACCCGATACAGCGGGGATTGAGCTTCGGACAATCTGGGAAATTACTCGGACTAATTCTAACCCTCGTTTGATTTCAGCTTTCTTAAACCATGATAAAAAACTTTAGACTTTTGGATTCTGTGGCGATTCTCAAGCCGGTTTCAAATACGCGATTAACTCTAGTAGAACCGGAATACGAATCTGTTTCTAGTTTGCCAGTAGGACTTGTGGGAACTATTGTCGAAGTGTATGATACGGGAAAGGAATGTCAGTATTTAGTGGAGTTTTCTGATAGTCAAGGGATTGAATATGCTATGGCTATTTTGAAAGCAGATGAAATTTTAGTTCTGCAATATGAACTTGCAGTTGCTTAGGAATGTGAGGGGAATAGAAGTTCGATAAGGGCGATCGCACTTTCGGACAATAAGGGCGATCGCCCTTTGGTATTCGGGATGAGAAAGGCGATCGTCCTTTTGGTTGTTTGGGGGAAAAAGGGCGATCGCTTAGCATTATTCCTCTTACAGTCGCGATTAAAAGCTGATATCTGACGGGACAGGAATTCCAGGTATAGATGGGGTTGGAGGCAGAGTAGGCTCGAAAGCTGAGGTTACAGGCTGCACCCCACTACCTGCAAAGTTAGCTCTTGTGATGCTGGAACCTTGAACATTATTCAATTGAGCCAGTTGTTCACTTGTACTTTTAACAGTAATCACTGCATTACCACCTGTACTTTCAATTGAGATAGCATCAAAATTCAGACCTGCTGGTAGCTGGATTAAATCAATGCCATTCTCAAAGTCGGTGATGATATCTAAACCCCCACCTGTTGACAGTGCAAATGTATCTCTTCCAAGTCCGCCAGTGAGTGTATCGTTGTCCCTATCACCTGACAGGAAATCATCTCCAGCATCGCCAAAAAGTTGATCTTTGCCTCTACCACCAAATAAACTATCGTTTCCGTCTCCGCCTCTGATGGTATCGGAATCTTGATCGCCTTTGACTAAATCATTGCCAATGCCTCCATCTACAAAATCGCTATCTTTGCCACCGCTGAGAG
>JAYUGZ010000884.1:0-7453 GCA_043767465.1 Cyanobacteriota bacterium | reverse complement strand
TGGTGGAATTTTTCCAGCTCAATCAACCACTCCCATTATTTAATAATATAATCCATAAATCTCCTAAAATCAATAAGTAAAAATACCTTTCTTCCCGCCGCGACTTAAGAGTGTAAATTAAGATAAATCATCAAACAATTGTAGGAAAAGGTGAGCAGAAGCCCACCGTAAAGCAGAGCTATTAATGTTTAATCTGACTATCTAGCCTTGGGAGCGAAAAATCGGGTATGATATTGCTGACTAAACGAGTGAGGGTAAAACATAGAACAGAAGATCGAATGGCTTTACTAAATTAAGGTATGAATGCCCCAATACTGGTTGATCGGCGTGCGGACTTGCAATCACATTTTTTAGGGTGGGATCGGATTTTGTGGCTGCGAGTGTCACGGTAAAAACTGATTTGCGTCACTGTAGTAACGGCGGATTTGATTGATGATTAATGAGGGTGATTCAGAGCTTTTTTTAGTAATAATTACTGAGGTCAAGTATCAATTATACTACAAGTATTTTTTCTGGAAATCAGTGCCAACACTTAAGTTTTGGCGATCGCCTCGTCCAACCAGTGCGACAGTGGCTCGATCGCATTACAGTGGGCGTGTTTGTGCCAACTTATACTCCGCATGGTGTCCTTTTGAGATCTCCAGCTATGGGGAGATCGTCTTTTCCGCATACCGCCGATGTGCAAGCTGAATCCTGTGTATGAGCAATTAGTGGGTTGCGTTTTCGAGAGCTTTCGTTTTTGGCTGACCTATGCGGGGAGGATATAACGCCCTACTGCTGATTGAAGGGTGTCATACCTCGATCGCCAGTTGAGATCAATTATTTACGGGGTGCATCGCTCTGCTAGTTGTTTTATCCGTAATGCAAGCAATAATCGTTGATAATATTAGTATGATGCCTCTAGATAGCAGCAGACATCCACCGTCGCTGTTAAGTCAATAATAATAACATTAAACGGTAGCAGCACAAACCATAAGTATAAAAATAATTTAACTAGCTATTTGGTTCATGGAAGTAAATATGTTTAACGCAACTGAACTACTGATTAACGCTTTTGTAAATCGGCTGATTGAAGGCTACCGCCACACCTACGGCGGCTTCAAATCTGACTATGCCGAAATTATTGCTTGGGTAGCGAGTATGGCTTTAGAAAATATTGCGAATAGCGATGCTCTTTACCACAATGTAGAACACACTATTTTAGTGACATTGGTGGGACAAGAAATTCTGCGCGGGAAGCACATCCGCGAGGGTGGTGTTTCCTGCGAACATTGGCTGCATTTCCACATTGCTTTGCTGTGCCACGATATCGGATATGTTAAGGGCGTTTGTCGGCAAGATAGAAAAGATTTGGGACTGTATGCGACGGGAATAGGCGATATGAAATTAACGCTGCCTCGGGGGGGGACGGATGCGAGTTTGACGCCTTATCATGTGGATCGGGGAAAAATGTTTGTTGAGGAACGTTTTGGGGGTCACAGACTGATTGATGCCGACTTGGTTAAGCAGAATATTGAGTTAACTCGTTTCCCGGTTCCGGCGGATGAAGATCATCAAGATACTGTGAATTATCCTGGTTTGGTGCGGGCGGCGGATTTAATCGGTCAGTTGAGCGATCCGCGATATTTGCAAAAAGTTTCTGGGCTGTTTTACGAGTTTGAGGAGACTGGTCAAAATCAGGTTTTGGGGTATCGCAATCCGGCGGATTTGCGGGATGGGTATCCTAAGTTTTATTGGAATGTGGTTTATCGGTATGTCAAAGATGCGATCGGCTATTTGGAACTAACGCAGCAGGGGAAACAAATTGTAGCTAATCTGAGCGCAAATGTGTTCCGGGTGGAGCATTCTGAAGCGGAAGTTGAGGAGGTGGCTGTAGTTCGTTAATTGCTTGTCATTGCTAGGAACGAAGCAATCTCATATTATGTCCCAATACGGTTTACTTAAGACGATCACCCTGGCACCCCCCTTCCCAAGGGGGGGACAAGAAACCTCTCAAAGTCCCCCTTTTTAAGGGGGATTTAGGGGGATCTCCGGGGCATAAATAGTGTTAAGTGAACCGTATTGTATTATGTCCGGTCAATTGACCACAATTCTTGTAGGGGCGGGTTCACCAACCATAATTGCCTATAATCCAATACGGTTTACTTAACGTTTTTTTTGTCATTGCGAGCGTCTTAGCGTTAGCGAAGCGATCCGAAGGAAAGCAAACAAGAGTGTCTATTTTCACATCGTTTTACTTTCAGGACAATCTTAAGTGAACCGCATTGGCCTATAATCTACAATATAATAAACCCGCCCCGGCAACGATATTATGGTCAATCTGATTCCTGGTCATTGCGAGAAAGCAATCCCAATAAAATGCGTAATTACTGAGATAATTCAGCAATCCTGTTGATATTGCAGCGCTAAATCTTCGATAAGTTCAACCATTGCGCGAACCATCGGCATTTTAGTAAGAATTTCGACCCAATACCATTGTCCGTTAGGATTGAGTTCGATAAAATAAAGCGTATCATCATCGTCGCGAATGATATCGAATGCACCAAAATTCAAACCAAACTCGTCAAGCATTTGATGAAGTTTGTTGAGGTAATCCATTGGTAGCTTGTCGGGAACGTGAACGAGTTTATCTGGTTCGGTGACGCGCCAATCCAAAGTCACATCTGAATCGTTGGTATGTTTGGCATCAATGCGGCAGACAAAATCATGTTTGCCGATTAATGTAACGCGATATTCTGCCTTCTTTTGAATGCGTTTTTGAATGAAAACGGGTGCCAATCGAATGCTTTCTCGAAATGCTTCAAGTGTTTCTACATCAATGGGGCGAGTATAGCAAGCGTACTGCTTTTCATCATGTAGGAATCCAGAATAGCGCATCGGTTTGACAATGCACTTTCCCTGTTGGGTCACAAAGTTGCAAGCCGCTTCGTAGGAATTTGTGACGAGTGTTGGAGGGATAGTAATTCCCAGTTTTTGAGCAATGGGGATTTGGTTGATGCGATGGGATGGCAATCTAATCTTGTAGTAGTTATTGACCCACCTCGCTTTGGGATATAAGCCAGACAGAGAGTACATTAAAGATTCTGTTTCTTCTTGACAATACTTGATTGCCCAAGCATCATCAACTTCTGGAAACACTTGATAATCTTGTGGTTTGCGCCACCAAATTACGCCAACTTCTTGAACTTCTCTCAAAGAGTCTTCAAAAGACAAAAAACTTTTACTGGAATGGCCAGAAGCTTGCCACGAGTAAGCATATTTGCTGTTTTTAATAAAACTTTCTGAATTCAAGCGAATTGCTCGAATATTTGATTTTTGTAATTCGTTGATAACGACATCTGCATGAATGTCTGTCTCGGAAGTCACGATTAAAAGGTCAGTCATAACTAAATTAATTAATTAATTGAAATAATTTTGACAATGAAAGACCTGTTATGCAAAAATTCAGACAGGTCTTTCAAGAACATAAAGGGCGATCGAATTATCTGTTAATTATTAAAATTTCTAGTCGTCTTCTTGCGAGTCCTCATCGGATTTTGTAAAAGGCCAACCAACACTTTCACTCGTGGAGGAACTCCGAGTACACCAGGAGCCGCTCATGGAGGTGATGTTAGAAGTCTGGGTGCTGGGATCGTAGCTAGATTGCTCTTGGGAGATGCTGTACTTGGGCGAGATGCTGAGGTGCATCATCAAAGGATTTGCTTTTTTGTCGAGAGCGATCTGGGTAGTCGTCATAACTTAATTTTTATTGAGTGATGGTTTCACACTCACAACAATACAACTTGCACATTGATTTGTATAGTCGAAAAAAGTCGAATAAAGTCGGATAATGCAGAAAATTTTAAGAGCTATTCAACCGTTTTTGTATTTAAGGCGAAAATAGTCGGATCTAGATGGTTATAATTTTATTGTTGCGAGGTTGTGAGGAAAGCTGATGAACGTTCGAGAAGCACTGGCTTTTGCTGATGAAGTGGTCTTTGCGAAAACTGGCAAGCATTTAGATGATATGCAAGTTGGCGTGATTGAGGGCGTTTTGAAGCGGCAAAAGTACGGCGATATTGCCCAAGAGTTGAAATGTACGGAAGGTTATGCTAAAGATGTGGGTTACGAGCTATGGGAGTTGTTCTCTGATGCTTTCGGAGAAGAGGTTAATAAATTAAATTTGCGATCGACGCTGATTCGCAAGTCGATGATTAGCAATGTTACTGGCGGCGTTATTAGTGGCAATCATGTCGCTCGCGGTCATGTAATTGGCTCGGTGAATATCTGCACGTCATCTGAAGAGTCGCCTGAGTTTTTGCGGGGAAAGCAGCGGGCGAAAATGGAGGCGATCCAACGTTTGCAAGCAGTAGGTTTGAGCGATGAGCAAATCGCGCAATGCTTGGATATGACGCTAGAAGAGATTCGACAAGTCGATTTGACAGAATAAGAGGGATTTTCGATGGGGGCGGGCGGGTTTATTGAGATTGTTGATTCTTCTTATATATTGTTGGTGAACCCGCCCCTACAGCTAATTGAGGATGGTGCAAGATCTCAGTTAGAATTGAAATCAGTCAAGACAGCTTAATTTTCAGTTTATGAATTCCCGGTGTGGCGGAACATCGTAAAAAATGACCATCCCCACACAGCTCAGCAAATCTTTCAATGTTTTGATTGTCCTTCCCAGATAAATTAAGTTGTTGAACTGCTAGGAAAAGGGAAAATTACCATGAGATTTATTAACCCCAAAATCTACTTTGCATTTAAAAAGATTTTCGGTTCTAACGAAAGCAAACCAATTTTAATCAGCTTTCTGAATGCCATGATTTATGGTGGAAATTCTACCATCACCGACTTAGAAATTATCGACCTATGTTTAGCATTGAGAGTACAGTATCTCAAAGACTCTTACCTGGATGTCAAAGCCAGACTTGCAGGAGGCGCAACTGTAATTATTGAGATGCAAGTTTTAAATATAGAATCTTTGGCAAAACGGGTGATTTACAATGCTGCAAAAACATACTCGACTCAACTGATTCGCGGTGAAGGTTACTCTAAATTAAAACCCGTAATTGCTTTGACAATTACTGATTTTGGAATGTTTGACCATGACCAAGAAGTAATTTCTCACTTTGTATTCAAGGAGAAAGAGCGTTTATTTGAGTATCCAGATCCAGGGATGGAAATGATATTTATTGAATTGCCGAAATTCAACAAACAATTGGATGAGTTGGAAACTTTGACTGATAAATGGATTTATTTCATGAAAAATGCCCCCAGTTTGGAAGTAGTACCGTCAACAATGGAAAATGTCTCGGAAATACAACAAGCTTTTGCGATTGCTAATGAAACTAACTTGAATGCTGAAGAGTTGAAAGATTTAGAAGATCGCGAGAGGTATATTATGGATCAGCAGGGAATCTTGCGAAAGGGAATTGAAGAAGGACTCACACAAGGACTCACACAAGGACTCACACAAGGGCGAGAAGAAGGACTCGCGCTAGGAATGAGAGAAAAGGCTCTGGAAATTGCTAGACAACTTCTTAATGTACTTGACAATCAAACTATTAGTCAAACTACTGGTTTGAGTGTTGAAGACATCCAAAATTTGCGGGAGGAATAGAAAGGAAGGACTGAAGTCCGAACGATCAAACCCATTTGATTGTGGTTCGATCGTTCGAACTTCAGTGCTCTCTCTTTGGATGAGGAATTCAGTCCTCACTACAACCTATAGAGGACTTCGCCATCTGTCTAAAGGAAGATTTTATTCAACGAGTAAATTACGTATTATGCTGTAAAAGTCAGTCAGAAGGAAAAGCTATCTCCGACTCTAACTCCCAATAACTGACGAATCTTACAATACAAAAAAAATAAATCTCATGACATCAGTCACTCCGAATCAAACTTCATCTCAATACGAAACTACCCAACCCGAAGAAAAAATTGAGTCTCTGGTAGAAGAAGTTAAGCCAGAAACCGAACTCGATTTAGAATTCCTCTACACCAGAGACATTGAATTTCGACAAGAAACAATTTATTTCATTGTAGTCGATCGCTTTCACGATGGCGACCCGACAAATAACGAAGGCCCAAACCCAGAACTTTACGATCCAGAAGGCAAAAATTGGGGCAAATATTGGGGCGGCGACTTGCAGGGAGTTATCGACAAACTCGACTACTTAAAGGATATGGGTGTTACCGCAGTTTGGCTGACGCCGCTGTTTGAGCAAGTAGAGGCATTATTTGTCGAACAAGCTGCGATTCACGGCTACTGGACTAAAGATTTCAAGCGCCTAAATCCACGGTTTATTGCCAAAGGCGATAATCCTTCTGTCAACCAAACACAAGAAACAAAAGATACTGTATTTGACAAATTAGTTGACGAGTTGCATCAGCGAAAAATGAAACTTGTGCTCGATATTGTCTGCAATCACAGCAACCCAGATTTTAGTGGTAAAAAAGGGGAACTCTACGACGATGGCGTCAAAATAGCTGACTTTAATGACGACAAAAATAACTGGTATCACCACTACGGGGAAGTGACTAATTGGGAAGATGAATGGCAAGTCCAAAACTGCGAACTGTCGGGTTTAGCGACTTTCAACGAAAATAATACTGAATACCGCCGTTACATTAAAGCAGCTATTAAACAGTGGCTGGACAGAGGAGTTGATGCTTTGCGGGTCGATACTGTTAAGCATATGCCGATTTGGTTTTGGCAGGAATTCAATGCCGACATTTTAACACACAGGCCTGATGTTTTCATTTTGGGAGAATGGATTTACAGCGACCCGAGAAATGACCTTTCTGTGGAGTTTGCTAATGAGTCGGGGATGACTATTTTAGATTTTGGTCTGTGCGTCGCTATTCGAGAAGCTTTGGGAAATGCTGCGGAAGGGGGATTTCAGTTAATTCAAGATGTTCTGGATTTGGATCACCGCTACTACGGGGCGACGGAGTTGATTACTTTTATTGACAACCACGATATGCCGCGGTTTCAGTCGTTGAATGCCGATCGACAAATGCTGCAATTGGCGATATGTTTAATGATGACGAGTCGTGGCATTCCCTGCATTTATTACGGCACTGAACAGTATCTGCACGATGATACAGAAGGGGGAAATGACCCTTACAACCGCCCGATGATGGAAAAGTGGGATACTGATGCGCCGATTTATCGAGATGTCCGGTTGCTGTCTGGATTGCGGCGGTTGAATCCAGCTATTTCGATGGGGAGTCAGTGGCAAAAATATCTAACTGCTGATGTTTATTGTTACGTGCG
Source organism: Cyanobacteriota bacterium (assembly GCA_043767465.1). Lineage (GTDB taxonomy): Bacteria > Cyanobacteriota > Cyanobacteriia > Cyanobacteriales > Microcoleaceae > Microcoleus. The sequence continues at coordinate 192 of JAYUGZ010000884.1, read as the reverse complement.
CCGCTATCGGGATTCTGTAGTGTTTGTGGCAATGAATCGCGGCAATGCTGTTACAGTTGAAGCGGTTGATACTGAACTGCCTGATGGAGAGCATACGGAGGTTTTATCGCGCCGCAAGTTTGAAGTTAAAGAGGGGATGCTGTACAATTTAGAGTTGGGTGCGGGGGAAGTAATGATTTTTAGCCGCGTCGG
>JAYUGZ010000883.1:0-3014 GCA_043767465.1 Cyanobacteriota bacterium | reverse complement strand
TAATCCGCGCTGATGCTAACACTTTGTTTTGCGGGCGATCGGGCTTGGCATTTGAGTATCAATTACAGCCAAGTATTATCAATAACTGGGTGCAGACTCTGGACTCTCAGGAGCCACCTGGAACGGTGTCTGCAACTGCACGGAGGGCGATCGGAGTTGGGAATGTGGGCCACAAACCTGGAGTAGCAACCTACGCTCTATATAATCCTGACAGCGATCGCGTCCAATTTAAGACAGTGCATTATGGATCAAAAAAGGGATTTCAATTATAAGTCCTGTAAGTATTTCCCGATCGTGTTAAATTGATAATGATTATCATATTTACAAGTTATGGTCACATCGCAAGCCCAGTCACAACCCGCTCAAAGCCTCATCCAAAAGGACTCCCAAGCCTTACAGCGCCTGCGCCACACCAGCGCTCACATCTTGGCAATGGCAGTGCAAACTCTGTTTCCAGAGACAAAAGTGACGATCGGGCCAACCACAGATAACGGATTTTACTACGACTTTGATAGAAAACAACCATTTACCCCCGAAGATTTGGGCAAACTTGAGGCAGAAATGCGACGAATTATTCAAGCTAATCTGCCCGTAATTTGCGAAGTGGTAGAGCGCGAACAAATTCGCGATGAAATTACACAATTAGGGGAACCTTACAAACTAGAAATCCTCGACAGCATCCCAGAAGGCGAGACAATTACTCGTTACTTTATTGGCAATCCAGATGCTGGGAAATTGTCAGATTCAAGTATCAATTTAGAAGCTTCTTTACTTCAACAAATTACAATTCCTCCCAGCGAATATTGGTGGGATTTGTGTGCGGGGCCGCACCTGAACTTCACAGGGGAAATCAATCCCGATGCTTTTGCTCTAGAAAGTGTTGCTGGGGCTTATTGGCGCGGCGATGAAAAGAAACCAATGCTGCAACGCATCTACGGTACTGCTTGGGAAACACCGGAACAATTGCAAGCTTATTTGCAGCAAAAAGCAGCAGCTAAATTGCGCGATCACCGTAAAATAGGTCAAGAATTAAAACTATTTAGCATTCAAGAAGATGCTGGTGGCGGTTTAGTATTTTGGCATCCTCGCGGAGCAGCAATTCGCTATATCATTGAGGATTATTGGAGAAAAGCTCACCTAGACTCTGGCTATGAACTGCTTTACACTCCTCACGTTGCTAATCTAGATTTGTGGAAAACATCGGGACATTTTGACTTCTATAAAGAGAATATGTTCGACTCGATGGATGTGGAAGAGCAGGCTTATCAAATCAAGCCGATGAATTGTCCTTTTCACGTTTTAACTTACAAACACGAACCGCACTCTTATCGAGAATTGCCCTTGAGATGGGCAGAATTAGGGACTGTTTACCGCTATGAGCGATCGGGAGTTTTGCACGGTTTGATGCGGGTTCGCGGCTTTACTCAAGATGATGCTCACATTTTCTGTTTACCCGACCAAATTTCGGATGAGATTCTGGGAGTTTTGAATCTGACAGAGCAAATCTTATCGGACTTTGGCTTTAAGAATTATGAGGTGAATTTGTCCACTCGTCCCGCTAAGTCTGTGGGAACCGATGAGGTGTGGGATTTGGCGACAGCAGCTTTAATTGAAGCTTTGGATGCTAAAGGCTGGGATTACGTCACAGATGAGGGTGGGGGCGCTTTCTACGGGCCGAAGATTGATATTAAGATTCAAGATGCGATCGGCAGATTGTGGCAATGTTCTACTATTCAGGTAGATTTTAATTTGCCTGAAAGGTTTGATATGCAATATGTCGCCGCTGAGGGCACGAAACAGCGACCAATTATGATTCACCGGGCGATATTTGGTTCCCTAGAACGTTTCTTTGGAATTTTGATCGAAAACTATGCGGGGGATTTCCCTCTGTGGTTAGCACCTATGCAAGTGCGAATCTTGCCTGTTAGCAATGACCAAAAAGAATACGCTAAATCTGTTGCTGATTCCTTAAAGAAAGCAGGATTCCGAGTTGAAATTGACCGCAGCGCTGAACGTTTGGGCAAGCAAATTCGCAATGCAGAATTAGATAAAATTCCGGTTGTGATTGTGGTAGGCAAAAAAGAAGTAGCAGAACAAACTTTGAGCGTGCGGACAAGGAAACAGGGAGATATCGGTACGTTAACTATGCCAGATTTGCAAAGTCGGCTACAGTTAGCTGTTGAGGAAAAAGTGACAATTTAGGGTAAAATAAGCTGGGGATATAAATTATTCCTGAAATTAAAATTGTTAAGCAAGAAGGTCTTGACCATGAAATCTCAAGTTTTTGCTCTTTTAGTAATCCTTTGTTTAGTTTCTGGATGTACAAACCAGCCTAACACGGTGGCTACTTCGCCCGAACCAGCGCCCAACAAATCAGAAAAAGTTGCTGCTGTGAATAACCAAGTGGTTGCTGCGAATCCTGAAGAAAGTAAAAAAGAAGTTGCCGCGACAACACAAAAATGGATAGATACCGTCACATCTGGCAAACCAACTGTTGTTGATGACGTTGTGGCACTGTACAGCCCGGATGCCATTCTCTGGGCAACAGTATCAGAGCAAAAGCGCGATAGTGCTAAGGAAATTCGGGATTACTTTGAGGTGTTTGCCAAACAGCCTAATTTGAAAGCTGAGGGCTATAAACCGGTGATTCGAGTCTATGATAATGTGGCAATTAATAGCGGATATTACACTTTTACTTATGACGGTAAAAGTGGAAAGAAAAAAGTTGTTCCGGCTCGATATACCTTTGTTTATAAGAAGGGTAATGATGGCAAATGGATGATTCTCGATCATCACTCTTCTGCGATTCCTAAAGCTCCTCAAGGGCTGAAGCCAGCAGTTGATTAGTCAGCATTTTGGATTAGCCTTTTATAGGACTTACCCAAAAAACCCGGTTTCTTCCAAAAATTGTCGATTTTTTCGACAAATATTCACGCAGAAACCGGGTTTTTTACCCCCGTGTCCGCCCTATTAAGTAAGTAGGCGCTAATAAAACAAAGTATGTTAAGTAATTT
>JAYUGZ010000882.1:0-3014 GCA_043767465.1 Cyanobacteriota bacterium | reverse complement strand
GTGACTTCGGCAACATCATCTTCAATTCTGGCTTTGGCATCCAAAAATGAAATCGTGGCGCAGGTGGCGGAAGCCAGCATTGCCCAAATCCGCGTCGGGCAGGTGGCGGTAATCAAGGTGGATGCCTATTCTGGCAAAACCTTTGAGGGCAAGGTGACGCAAGTGGCTACCCAGTCCTTGGTGCAGCAAAACGTGACCAGTTTTGAGGTGAAAGTAACGGTTTCTGACACCGAACGATTACTTCATCAGGGGATGAATGTGACGATCGATTTCAAAGCCGGAGAACTGACTCAGGTGCTGATTGTGCCGACGGCTGCGATCGTTCAACAGACAGCCGTTCAGGGTGTATTCGTGGCGAAAACAGGCGCAAATCCGGTATTTATGCCGATCGTGGTTGGGACAACTGTGAATGACAAAACTGAGGTCAAGTCTGGTTTGACTGGGAACGAACGGGTTTTGCTGAGTTTTCCACCCGGAACTCGCAAAGCCTCTGGGTTGAACGGAGGTTGATGGTAGATGGGGAGGGTCGGCACGGGGGCACGACCCCTACAAAGGTTTTTTACTCGTTACCAGGCTCCAGCCTGGTAACGCCGATCGGGAGGCTCTGCCTCCATTTCTATTTTCCCTTTTCGAGGCAGAGCCTCTAGATATGGGTTCCCAGGCTGGAGCCTGGGAACCAGTTAATTTTCCCTTTCCGAGGCAGAGCCTCTAGATATGGGTTCCCAGGCTGGAGCCTGGGAACCAGTTAATTCACTGGAATACGCTGTATTTTTTATTAAAAAAATCCTATGAAAACAAAGCGTTCTCCAAAGTCATTGATGCCGACCTCTCGTCGCACCAAACGCAGAATCTCACCGCTTGAAATATTCCTCATGGCAATTGAAACCCTGTGGAGTAATAAAGTGCGATCGGGATTGACAATGCTGGGCGTAATTATTGGGATTTCTTCCGTGATTGCGATTACCTCGATCGGTCAAGGAGTCCAAAAAGCCACCGAGTTAAGAATTGAGGCATTGGGTACCAATATCCTCCAAGTGTCAGCAGCCGCAGCGAAAACGGGCGGCATCAGTCAGGGGGCTGGCACTGCTAGTACCTTAACCTGGGAAGATGCTCAGGCGATCGCCAAACAAGTCCCCGCCGCTACAGCCGTATCAGCCTTCTTATACCGCCCGAATATTCAGGTGGTACGCGGCAACGTCAACATTTCGACAACTGCCATCGGCACGGATTTGAACTTTCCAGCGGTGAGAAATGTCCAGCCGCAACTAGGGACATTTTTCCGGCAGCAGGATTTAGATATAGCCAAAGCAGTGGTGGTAATTGGTGCCAAAGTTCGAGATGATTTGTTCGCTCCATCAGAAATTGCGATCGGTAGCGATATTCGGATTCAGGGTAAACGTTATAGCGTGATTGGAGTAATGGAGCGTAAAGGGTCTGTAGGACTGCAAGATATGAATGATATGGTGTATCTGCCACTGACTAATATGTCCGCCCAGATTGTCGGTAACAATGCTCTCACAGGTGTGGCGATTAATGGCTTTTGGCTGCAATCGAGTAATGCCGATCAACTCGAATCGGCAGAATTTCAGGTGACAAATGTGCTCCGACTGCGCCATAATATCCGCCCGCCCAAAGAGGATGATTTTCGTGTCACCAATGAAGTGGATCTGATTAAGACTTTCACGAGTATTATGGGCTCACTGACGCTGATGGTAACTGCGATCGCCGGAATTTCCCTAGTTGTTGGTGGCATTGGGATCGCGAATATTATGCTGGTTTCGGTGATGGAACGGACGCGCGAAATCGGTCTGCGTAAAGCCGTTGGTGCAACTAGCGGCGCGATCCTCAATCAATTTTTGATGGAAGCGATCGTGATTTCTATTATTGGCGGTGCGATCGGAATCGGGTTAGGTATCGCCCTCGCTTTCACTGCCGCCACACTATTCAAATTTCCCTTTGTTGTCCCTCTGTGGTCAGTGCTGGTGGGGTTTGGACTCTCGCTAATTGTTGGGGTGCTAGCAGGCGGTATCCCTGCGCGCAATGCTGCAAAATTAGACCCGATCTTGGCACTACACGGTGAGTAAATCAGTTGACAGTTGACAGTTGACAGTTGACAGTTGCTCCCGCCTTTCTTTCTAGGGCGATGGAAGGGCACTACGATCCACCTATAAAGGTGGGAGAATTTAACCCCTGATATTTGGTGAATAACTATGGCAACCATTGTTTTACTTAAAGATATTACCAAAACCTATCACTTGGAGGCGATCGATGTTCCTGTCCTCAAGCGCGTTAATTTGTCGATCGAACAGGGCGAATATGTAGCGATTATGGGGGCTTCTGGTTCGGGAAAATCGACACTGATGAATATCATTGGTTGTCTCGATCGTCCCACCAGCGGGGAGTATTTCTTAGCAGGTATAAATCTCACAACCCTCGATGATGATGAACTCGCAGATATCCGCAATCAATACATTGGGTTCGTGTTTCAACAGTTCAACCTATTACCACGGCTAACATCACTGGCGAATGTGATGCTACCGATGATTTATGCCGATGTCGATCGCTCCCAACGGATCGAGCAAGCTACCGAAGCATTAGTACAAGTCGGTTTGAGCGATCGACTCCAGAATAGTCCCAATCAGTTGTCTGGCGGACAACAGCAGCGAGTCGCGATCGCCCGCGCCTTAGTCAATCATCCAGCCTTAGTCTTGGCGGATGAACCAACTGGAGCACTGGATTCTCAAACTTCTCAAGAGATTATGGATCTGCTCACAGAATTAAATCAACAAGGTACAACGATCGCGATCGTCACCCATGATGCTGATGTCGCAGCTAGAACGAAGCGAACAATTCGGATGGTAGATGGAGTAATTGTTGAAAATGCACAACCAATCAAGAATTAGGACACGGCAGTGCGGTTTCCCTACAATTAATCGGGGTAGGGACACGGCACTGCCGTCTCCTCCATTTGTATCTCAGCAATCAAGAATTAGGACACGGCAGTGCCGTTTCCC
>JAYUGZ010000881.1:0-19195 GCA_043767465.1 Cyanobacteriota bacterium | reverse complement strand
CCCTCTCTCTCCCTGAAGTCACTGAGTTTCCCGCATCCCGTATTAATTTTTATGAAATTAAAACGGGCAATTTAGAAGTCTATCACCTGATAGATTTTGTCTATCGCAGGATCGAGCCAAACGAACGCGGTCACTATCCCATTCCTTTATTAGATGTAGAATTGGGACTTTGGCAGGGAAGTTATCAAAATCAAGAAATGCTTTGGCTGCGGTGGTGGGATTCCCAAGGGAATTTGCTGTTAATTGGCTCCGAACAAGTTGAAATTGAGCGGGCTAGAGTCGAACAAGAACGGCAAAGGGCCGAACAAGCAGAGCGAAAAGCCGCTCAGTTAGCCGATCGCCTGCGAGCAATGGGCATCGATCCCGATGCTGAGGATTGACATCAAAATCCGAGTTTAATACCCAGACTGCGATTTTTGCAGGGTCGTAGCAAGAGTTACCGCCCTACAAAAAAGCTTCATACCTGTATAGTAGATGAGTCACAAATAACAAAGTATTATGGAAATCAAACCACCTTTACCGCCCTTTACGTTAGAAACAGCTAAAGCCAAAGTTCAAGCTGCTGAAGATGCCTGGAATACCCGCGATCCAGAACGAGTAGCCCTAGCTTATACAGAAGATTCTCAGTGGAGAAACCGCGCGGAATTCTTCAGCGGACGCGAACAAATCAAAGCTTTTTTAACACGAAAATGGGCAAAAGAATTAGATTACCATTTAAAGAAAGAACTGTGGAGTTTTACAGATAATCGAATTTCTGTTCGTTTCGAGTATGAGTGGCACGATGATTCTGGCTATTGGTATCGCGCCTACGGTAACGAACAATGGGAATTTGCCGAAAATGGGTTAATGCGAAGACGTGAAGCCAGCATTAATGATGTTCCAATTCAAGAGTCTGAACGGAAGTTTAGATAACTCCTAAATGTATTTAAAGGTACGTAGTTGCGATTGAGCGCTCCGAGTTTCAGGTTGGTAGTTGCGCTTAGGCGAAGACAGCGCAACTACAAACCTCATGCTCAGTCGGTAAGCAAACTCGGAGAAGTGATCACAAAGACATCCCTGGTTCCAATCCCTTCAACTTCCGGTTTGATCGGCGTAGTAAAGTGGAAAAACTCGTGGTCATTAACCAGCAGCAATTCTCCCGGATGCAGAATTTTATTAAAAACTGGCTTCTCTTTTTTAGCCAAGTATAAATGCGTTTCTCCGCCTACAATATTAGTGCGGTCAACCGAGAAAATCGCGATAAAATCAGTACCGTCTTGGTGAATGCCTTCCGGTGCGGGGTTGCCGAAATTTTTCGGCGAACAACTCGTCCTAATTTGATGCACTCCGATTTCGGCTTCTGGGTGAATTTTGCAGGAATCGAAGAAGGCAAAAATCAGTTGTTTGAAGTTATCGAGGGCAATTAGCCGATCGTCCAATTCGGCATATTCCCGCCGGATATCGCCCACCACCGGATTGTATGCTTTGCTTTGGAACAAGTAGCCGTGAGGTAACTTAACTAACTCATGTCCGTTGACGACAAACCGCGACAATCTTCTGGAACGATACTTACCTTTAATATAAGGATCGATCGGCATATCGTTAAAAAATGGCTTGAAACCTTCGAGCTTGATCGAGTTTACTTTTTTGAAAGTAAACATGAAAGCATAGTCCAATTGAATGGATTCTAATACCGTTTTCATAGATTGTTCCCCATGAAGCCTTGCTCCCCTCTTAATTTTTGCCTTAAGGAGGTGTATGCTTCTAGTCTAGCTCAGGTTTTTTGTAGGTGTCGTAAAAAATACTACAAAATTTGCAAAGATATCGTAAAGAAGGAAGTTCGGCAACGGATGTAACGGATGTAACGGATGTAACGGATGGAATCTCTAGGTAAGAGGGAAGTTCGGCAACGGATTGTGTAACGGATGTAATGGATGGAAGCTCTAGTATTTGTAGGGTGTGTCGCCATCAACAATCATGCAGCATTAAATCGACAATCTAATGGCGACGCACCTTCAGAGGCCCGTGGAAACAAACCAAAAACTTGTTTTGTAGCGCAATTTTTGATAAATGGCATTAACTCCGCACCGATTTCACCAGGGACTGACAGGCGCGCAGGAAGACGGCAACATCTGCCCCAAGTGCGACGTACTGCACGCCAGCATCAATCCACTGCTTGGCAATTTCGGGGTTTTCGGCAAAAGTACCTGCCGCTTTGCCTGCACTGCGGATGGTTTGCACTGCTTCCTGCATCATGTCGATGACTCGGGGATCGCGGACTTGGCCCGGAATGCCGATCGACTGTGACAGATCGTAAGGCCCCAGAAAAATCACGTCAATATGTGGCACCGTCACAATTTCTGCCAGGTTATCGATGCCACCTTTGCCTTCAATGTGAATCACAACCAAGGATTCTTCATTGAGTTTGTCCGTGATATTTGTACCAGCAGCCGTGTACTGCCCCGCCCGCGTAGCGAAGGAAAGGCCGCGCGTGCCCAGAGGACTGTATTTAGCGCTTTTGACAGCGATTTCGGCATCGATTTTGCTTTCAATTTGAGGTACTTGAACGCCTGCACTGCCGATGTCAAGAGCTCGTTGAATTTGTGGCCCGTCATTTTTGCGGACGCGGACAATGGGTGCAATTCCAGTACAGTCGGCCGCGCGGCACAAATCTTCAGCAGCAAGTGGATGTAAGGGGCCGTGTTCCATGTCGATCACGGCGAAATCAAAGCCAGCATGACCGCAGATTTCTATGAATGCGGGATAGGCGCAGTTCATAAATAAGCCGAGGACTGTTTCGCCTTGTTTGATTTTTTGTTTGAGTTGGTTTTGACGCATAAATTTTGAGTTTTTAACCGCAGATTAACGCGGATTAACGCGGATTATTTTAAATCTTACACTCTTCAACCCACGGAGGCAGGTGAGAGTTTGTATAGACGCGGTTTCAACCGTAGGTCTGATTTTTAGGTTAACAGAATCGATAAAAATTTGGTAGCTGATTTGGCTTCTATTTTAAAGGGAATTAAGCACAAAACCCAGGCAAAAAGAAACATTCCTAATATCGGTAAAAATATTGGCCCCACGGAGGGTTCTACGAACCAAGCAAATAAAGCAAACATTCCAATACTGCCCGTTGTCCACAGCCAAAGCATCATAAATGCTAGGACTATTTTATGTAAACTCATCCTAATTTTGATGGAACAACCAAACGGTTGAGAATGGATATATCCTTCGATAATTGGCAAAAATGAATTGCGGCCGGTGATGATGCGACTGATTTTGAAGCTATTGCCAGAAATTGTTCCTTCATAAGGTTTGGCAGGTGGCGCGCCGAAGGGTAGAGTTATTCTAAAAATTTTGGGAGGACTGACAACTTCGTCCAACCTGCGCAAAACTTCCGAAAAACTTAAACTTGTAGTAATTGTTAAACTCTCAAAAGGAATCAATGATCTAAAAAAATTGACTATTTTTCGCATAAATTTGATTCGGCTATTCAATAGTTGTTACTGCTATTAATGCCTATTATATAAAACAAGTTTGCCCTGACAGCACCCCGAAATACCAGTATACTGCAAAATAAACATTTGGATGCGATGAGTGTTTTTTGCTGATGTCAAAATTAATTCTACAATCTCCCATGAAACTGCGACGGTATCTATTTTCGCTCAAAGGTCGATCGCTCTTCACCTTCACCCTCAGCCTAATTACCTCGATCTCAGCTATTACCCCAGCCTTTGCCGCACCTGCGCGCAATCGGGACAAACAGGAAACTTGCGACATTCTCGTAGCAGGAGGCGGGCTCGCAGGTGCTGCTACGGCTTACGAAGGTTTGCTGGCGGGGCGCACCGTTTGCGTCACCGAAATTACTGACTGGCTAGGAGGTCAAATTTCCTCCCAGGGAACTTCCGCACTAGACGAAAGAGAGACTCAGCGATCGCTCTTATTTTACCCCCGCGGCTACCTAGAATTGCGGCAGCGAATCAAGGAACATTACGGGAGGCTAAATCCCGGCGGCTGTTGGGTTAGCTATTCGTGTTTCATGCCCTACGACGGCCACAAAATTCTCTTTGACATCTTGCAGGAGGCGGCTCAAACAGGCAAAGGCAAGCTGAAATGGTTTCCCAATACGGTGATTAAAGAATTAGCAATTACTCCGGCTGTGGCGGGGAACGCGGTTGGGGGCAAACAGATTAAAAGTGCGATCGCCATTCAACACAAACCAGCCGCCAACACCGCGCCAATCAACACCGAAACTCTGTCTCAAACCATCGAAGATGCCTATCGCTACGAAAATTCGGCGCGATTTAACAAAACTATTATTCGGTTTACTCCCAAACCACCCAACCAGTCAAATTCAAAACAAAGAGGTGCAGATTGGTTCGTTGTAGATGCGACTGAAACAGGCGAATTAATCGGACTTGCCGATGTTCCCTACCGCCTCGGAATTGACCCGCGTTCACATCTCGAACCTTCCTCCGCCAGCCCCAGCGGCGATGCTTACTGCACTCAAGGTTTTACCTACACATTTGCGATGGAGGCAACCAAGGAACCGCAGCAACATCAACAGCCGTCTTTTTATCAACAATACGCTCCTTACTACAGTTATGAATTAGCGAGACTGGCGAGTTTTCCGCTAGTTTTCAGCTACCGCCAAATTAGGAGCATGAAACCGGATGAGCCGCGCCCTGCTGACCCGAAGCAATTCCCGATTTATCCTGGGGATATTTCGATGCAAAACTGGACTTGGGGCAATGACTACCGCCCAGGTTCTGCTCAGGATAATTTAATTTATTCTCGATCGCAATTGGCAGCAGCAGGTCAACTGCAACCGGGCGGCTGGATGGGCGGTTTGCGAACAGAAACTTTGCGTCGCGGCGAAGAAAATGCCAAAGGATATTTCTACTGGCTGGTAGCAGGCACTACTGATTCACAGTTGGGAAATAATGTTAAAAAGCCTTATCCAAACAATCGTTTGTTGAGCGGGTTAGATTCGCCGATGGGTACGGTGCACGGACTTTCTAAGTATCCTTATATGCGGGAGGGCCGGCGGATTATTGGGCGGCCGACTTTGACTCAGCCTCAAGGTTTTACGGTGTGGGAAGTTGATATGTCTCGCAATGATTTTAAAACGGATTTTTATCGCCAGAATTTGTCTGAACAAGAGTATCGGAATTTGTGGCTGGCTGTGGGTGGTTTGAATGCGCCGGCTTTGGCTGTGGGAATTCAGTCTGTTGAGGAGACTAAATCGCGATCGCGCGCCACGATTTATCCTGATAGTGTGGGTATTGGTCATTATGCGATCGACTTTCACCCCTGCATGACCAACAGCCCGCCAGAAGCACCGGGAAACACCGAACGCGAAGGTACTCGCAAAGGTCAGGGATCAGCTTATCCGTTCCAAATTCCGCTGCGGGCGATGATTCCTCAAAAGATTGACAATATGTTAGTCGCGGGTAAAAGTATTGCTGTGAGTCATACGGCGGCGGCTGCTTATCGAGTGCATTCTTTTGAATGGTCTGCTGGGGCTGCTGCGGGTGTTACCGCCGCTTTTTCCCTGGAAAATGGGATTTTACCCTACGAATTGGTGGACGAATTGCCGTCCCGCGAGCCGAATTTGGAGGCGTTACAGTTGCGGTTGCAGCAAAATAAAAATCCGATCGCATTTCCGGGTACTTCTATCTTTAACAGTTCTTGGCAAAATTGGAAATAAAGAGGTTCCGCAACGGATTGTGAAACGGATTTAACGGATGTAACGGATACAGTCCTGGATACATCAAAACAAAACGCCTAGAAACCGGGGTTTTTACCGAGTCTGCGGGCTGTAACGAAATATTTCTGTGAAAAACCCGGTTTCTGACCACCCCTGCCTAAGTTCTCTCCCACTCTCCCCATCTCCCACTCTCCCCCTCTTCCACTCTCCCCCTCTTCCCAATCCTGTGCCGATTTGTGAGAAAAATATTAAGCTAATTAAAGGACTAGCGATCGACAGTTCGGACAAGACACCCGTTTTCCCCAAAAAGCCGGATACCTGCCGTTTTTGCTTAAACCCGCCCTCAAACTACAAAATTACCTGACAGTCAATAGATGAATATTTTTAGCAGTCTGCTTTCTAGCCCAACTAAACAACCCCAAGTCACAAAACAGCGTCGAGGCATTGAAATTAAGTCGGAACGTGAAATCGAAATTATGCGGCAGGCAGCGAAAATCGTTGCCACGGTACTGAAAGAAATTTCCCAACTTGTGAAACCGGGAATGACTACTGCTGATTTGGATGTTTATGCCGAAAGACGTATCCGAGAAATGGGTGCAACTCCCAGTTTTAAAGGCTATCACGGTTTCACGGGATCGATTTGCTCTAGCATTAATAACGAAGTTGTTCACGGCATCCCCAGCCGCAAAAAAGTAATTCGTGCCGGAGATGTTCTTAAAGTAGATACGGGAGCATATTACCAAGGTTTTCATGGCGATTCTTGCATCACGATCGCAGTTGTTGAGGTGACACCGGAATCGGCAAAATTAATTAGAGTTGCCGAAGAAGCTCTCTATAAAGGTATTGAACAAGTGAAGGCCGGAGCTTATTTGCTCGATCTCGCTGGTGCGATCGAGGATCATGTCAAAAGTAACGGTTTTAGCATCGTTGAGGAGTTTACAGGCCACGGTGTCGGACGCAATTTGCACGAGGAACCGTCGGTTTTTAATTTCCGTACCCGCGAAATGCCGAATGTGAAATTGCGATCGGGTATGACATTGGCGATCGAACCGATTTTGAATGCGGGTTCTAAGTACACTCGCACCCTGGCTGATAAGTGGACTGCTGTAACGGTTGACAATGCTATGTCTGCTCAGTTCGAGCATACTGTATTGGTGACGGAAACAGGTTATGAAATTTTGACCGATCGTTCAAAAGTTTAAGTCGGAATGGTTCAAGAATAATTGTGAGATTGCCGCGCGAGCGCGAACAACTCTGCGCGGTTTTGAGTTTTGAATTAATCAGTTTTTAATCATTGGATAAAAACAAAACTTAAACCTCTTGAGTTTAACCACAATACGGTTTAGTTAATGATGTTTGTTCCCCGGAGATCCCCCTAAATCCCCCTTAAAAAAGGGGACTTTGAGCAAATTCTTCCCCCTTTGTAGGGGCGGTGCCCCCGTGCCCGCCCTGGCTAGGGGGGATCAGGTTTAACTGAACCGTATAGGAGTTTAACTACAATTTTTTGACTTGCTTCTATAGATGGAGTAAAAAAATAGTTAAATTCAGGTAAATTAAAAGATAATAGTGGTAAAGCGTAAGGGTAATAGATATGTCAGCACGATTATTATTGGTAGATGATGAACCGGGCTTGCGGGAAGCGGTACAAGCTTATTTGGAAGATAGCAATTTTACGGTTGAGGTTGCCAGTAATGCTCGCGACGGCTGGGAACTCTTGCAGCAGATGAATCCAGATTTGGTGATTTCAGACATTATGATGCCGCAGGTGGACGGCTATCAGTTTCTCAAGCAAGTGCGGGAAGATCCTCGCTATAAGGCTTTGCCGGTGGTGTTTTTGACGGCTAAGGGGATGACGGGTGATCGCATTCAAGGCTATCAAGCAGGCTGCGATGCTTATCTTTCTAAGCCCTTCGATCCCGACGAATTAGTCGCAATTGTCACGAATTTGCTCGCCCGCCGCGCGGCTGCTAAGGAGACGAGCGGCAATGCTGAAAGTCCTGATATTGCTGCTTTGGCTAGCCAAATGGCGAGAATTGAGTCTTTGCTGAGTGGCCGAAGTTCGATCGTCCAAAGTGCTTCGTCGATTAAAATAGACTTGACTCCGCGAGAACAAAGTGTTTTAGATTTGGTTGCTCAAGGTTTGATGAATAAGGAAATTGCCCGCCGCTTGGAAACTAGCGTGCGTAATGTGGAAAAGTACGTCAGCCGTTTGTTTAGCAAGACGGGTACTAACAGCCGTACTGAGTTGGTTCGCTACGCGCTCGAACACGGCTTGACTAAGTAGAAACCGTCTAGACTTTGCTGGCGGCTCTGGCCGCTCTGCGTTACCAGGAAGAGCCTGGTAACGAGCATTCTGCAAAAAATTAGAACTGTTAAGCTCTAAGTATTGACAGATATCTGGTGGATCGGGTAACTCAGATCGTCGGCTTGCTGGTAGCGCGGGGCTGCGATCGAACTTTTCGCCACTTTGAGTCTGCGATTGACATTCGGGATCGAGCTCGGGAATTACCTAACTGGAAAACCTGACGGTTTCAGAGTTTTCACGTAGTAAAGATCAACGGGAAGAGTTAACCCGATACCCTCAGTCAGGCAAATTTGCCCGGAAGTGTCACAGCTCGGCTGATATTTTGTCGGAAAACAAGCGAGGATTAATTAATAGCACCGCAGCAAAGTAGCGGCGGATGTTTGAAGTTATAGCAGCATCACAATTTAGTTGATACCAGGAGGAGATCATGCGGAAAATCACGGCGCGACAAACGATAAGTGCAATGGTAGCATTGCCGATCGTACTAATGGCAAATACAACTCAAGCTTTGGCCGCCGATACCGCTCAGAAAATAGAGCCAAATCAGAAAGTTTCGGATTTGGGCGACGCGCTTGATTTTGATATGGCGACACCAACTACCACAATCACCATTGAAGAAAGCGAGGATTGGGATCGACCTGATTTTTCAGCTACTAATTTAGATATGGAGATTGATAAATATATGACCGCAAATTTTCAAGCTGTAATTGAGGAACCGCCACCAGTAGTTTATCTGAGTGCGGCGAGGGGCCAGCAAAGCAGGGAATGCAATATTTCAGCAATCTGCGAATAACTGTATCGGATTTGTGGGATGTTTGGCTAGCGACTTTTTTTCTCGGTAGAATTTGAGGGGCCGAGGGTAAACAAAATCAGTAAAATCCGGTGGGTTTTCCTGAGATTATGATAATAACAGAGTATGTATTTTTTCGGGTATGCTTTAAGCGCGATCGGCTCAAATAATCGGACAGTTTCAGAGCTGAGGTACGGGCAGCTAGAAACCGGGTTTCTAGGAGTTTTGGGTATAGTAACGAGAAATATATAGCCTTTCTCAGAAAGATGAGGTACTATCCGGCATAGGCCTCCGTGGCCTCCGTGGCCTCTGTGGGCATAGGCCTCCGTGGGCTATCCTCACCACGCTTCAGAACCGCTATAGGAAGAAACCGGGTTTCTGAGGTCGCTAAATGTAGGGTGCGCTTCAGAGCAAAATGATTGAGTGTGCGATCGTACATTCAGCCCAAATCGCACCCTAGAATAATTATCCGTTACATCCGTTTCTTGCATCCGTTGCCGAACTTTCTTTCTACAGTATCTATTCCCATCACAAATTTTAAATATTATGATTAATTCGCACTGCCAACAAGACACCGCAGCAGAGCAAAACAAAAGTTCGCTGCACACACTTTCCCGGACTTTGAGAATGTCTCAGGGGCAATTCTCGCTGATTTTGGTGCGTTGCAATTACAGTGCGATGCGAGAGGAAACTGTACGGCAATTGCGCGAGGAGTCTGGGATCGAGATTAGAGAAATTGTCCTCCCCGCATCTGTTAAAACTCTTTACACGACGATAGAAACCGAACTTGACGGGAGCCAGCCCCAAGCTTTAATGGTGTTTGGATTGGAATCGGTAAGTGCGATTGATCGCGTGCTGACATCTACCAACTACGTCAGGGAAGAATTTCGCAATAATTTTCCCTTCCCGGTGGTGCTGTGGGTGACAGACAAAATCTTAAAAAAACTGATTCGGTTAGTCACAGATATCGAGACTTGGACGACAACTGTTGAATTTGTGCTCGGCCCAGACGAGTTGGTGGATTTCTTGGGCAAAAGTTGCGATCGCATTTTTACCAATATTTTAGAAAGCGGCAATTGGCGTTTGAGTAATTCTGCCATTCTCGGAGCCAATTCTTTAACTGAATTAGAGTCGGCGAGGCAAGACTTGCAAACTTGCAACATCAGGTTAGAACCAGCTATTGAAGCTAGTTTGCACTTTATTCGCGCCCGAAACGAATATGCTTGTCACCGCATCTCTGTCGCTCTTGAATTGTATCAGAAGAGCCTCAACTTTTGGAAATATCAAGTAACCTTTTTCGGGCAAAAAACAGAATTTAGCGATTTGTTATTTACCGTTCACCCTGCACCGCTATTAGAGGGGATTCTCCTATTTCACATCGGTCTTTGCTACCGCTTCCAAGCAGAACAGCACCGCAGCGGCAACGGTCCTTATTGGACGGAAGCTAAGAATTATTTTCAGCAATGTATTGAGGTTTTAGAAGGCGCGGGACAGTCGAATGCCGTCGGTATCTTTATCAATCAACTCGGCGAAGTATTGCAGCATTTAGAAGATTGGGATGCACTCTGGAATTTAGCTATCAAAGCTCGAAGCTTACATGAAAACATGAAAAATTCAGCAGTTAATTTGGCTCAAGATTACGGCTTTTTGGCTAAAGTAGCCTTAGAGCAAAAAAATTGGCAAGGGGCGAAAGAATGGGCTTTAGTCGCTCTCAACAATCTCAACTCAAATTTTGAAGCGACGGGACAGGGAACGCCTGTAAAATCGCAGCATCAAGGCTTGTATCTGTTAATTTTAGCAGAGGCTCAGAGCCAGTTGGGGGAGATGGAGGAGGCGATCGCGCATTTAGAGCTGGCTCGCTCGGAAACCG
Source organism: Cyanobacteriota bacterium (assembly GCA_043767465.1). Classification (GTDB taxonomy): domain Bacteria; phylum Cyanobacteriota; class Cyanobacteriia; order Cyanobacteriales; family Microcoleaceae; genus Microcoleus. The sequence goes on along the minus strand of JAYUGZ010000881.1, from coordinate 8,541 downwards.
AACCTTGCTACAACCCGCAACTGTATTTGAGGGTTTTAGAAATGCTGCGAGGAGTCTATTTTCAGCGGGGAGAATATCTCAAAGCATTTCAAATCAAGCAAGATTATCGAGCCGTAGAACATACGTATCGGTTCCGAGCTTTTATTGGAGCAGGAAAATTGCAGCCGCACAGAGAAGCGATTAATCCCGCCGCCGAAACTGTTGTCGCTGCTGCTACTATTGCTGACGAAATTACTGCTTCTGGGAGAGAAGCAGACCTCAATCGCTTGATATATAGGATGAACAATACCCCAGACAAACTGACAGTAATTTACGGTCAGTCTGGAGTTGGTAAAAGTTCAATTGTCACCGGGGGATTAGTACCTGCACTCAAGCAAAAAAAGATCGAAATGCGGACTGTTTTGCCTGTAGTGCTGCAAGTTTACAACAACTGGCCGCGGGAATTGACCAGACAGTTATCTGCTGGAAAAAGTGAAATATTCGATCGCGAAAATTTCGATGCAGTACCGGGAGCAGCTTCGGGAGATTTGACCGTAGCAGGCGCAGTCAACGGCAATCTGCGGCAAGAATTTAACGGCGCTTCGACTGAAATCAATCAGGATCGGATTGAGCAGTCACAGCCTGTAGAACTAATTGTAGAAAAACAGGCGATTGAATATGAAAAAATTATCAAGGAATTGCAAATTAATTCAAAACATCTAGTGACTGTTCTGATATTTGACCAATTTGAAGAATTCTTTTCCGTGTGGAAAGAACCCGTAGAAAGGCAAATATTTTTTGATTTTTTGCGGGAATGCTTGACAATCAAGTATTTAAAAGTCGTTCTGTGTTTGCGGGAAGATTACCTGCACTATTTGCTGGAATTTTCCCGAGCCAAAAACGAGACAAAATTTATCAAAAATGATATTTTGGGGGACATTCTCAGCAAAGATATTTTGTTTTATTTGGGAAATTTTTCGCTGGGCGATGCGGGATCGGTAATTCGTACTTTAACTGAACGATCGCAGTTTTACTTAGAACCGGAGCTGATCGAAGAATTAGTCAAAGATTTAGCTGGAGAATTGGGAGAAGTTCGCCCGATCGAACTACAACTTGTGGGCGCTCAACTCCAACAAGAGGACATTAGAACTTTAACTCAATATCAGGAACTTGGCAACAATCCGCAACAAAAATTAGTCGAAAGATTTCTCGAAGAAGTCATCAAAGATTGCGGGCCAGAAAATGAAGGGGCTGCCCGCCGAATTTTGTATTTCCTCACAGATGAAGATGAGATTAGACCCCTAAAAACCCGCGCTGAATTAGCCTCTGATTTGGCAATATTTGCAGCTACTGACAAATTAGATTTAGTCTTAGAACTGTTAGTCAAATCTGGTTTAGTTTTTCGGTGGACGGAACTGCCAGCAGAGCTTTATCAGCTCGTTCATGACTATCTAGTTAGCTTCATCCGCCAGCAGCAGGAATTAGATAAAAAGGCAGAATTCGAGGAATTGCGAAAGCAAAACCAAATTAACCGAGATGAAATTGAACAAATTCGCCAAGACAGAGAGCGAGATGCTTTGTTGTCGGAAGCTAGAGATAACCAGCGCCAAGCCAGAGACAAACAGCACGAAGCGGAAGCTCAACTTTACAAAAGTCGGAGATGGCAATTGCGGGCGGCGATTCTAGGAGTGCTGGTACTTGGAGGCGTTTCTTGGATGGGATTCGAGCAAGCAAAATTAGCAGAAAGCGCGCGGAAAGAAGCAGAAACAAGTCGGACTGATGCCCTAAATTCTGCGTCGGAAGCTTTGGTGCTTTCTAATGAAAAAAATCAATTAGGAGTGTTAGGAAATAGTATCAAAATCGGTCGTGATTCTTTGAACAGTGCAGCGCTACCTGTGGATACTAAAAATAAAATTGCTGAGAGACTCAGACAAGCAGTTTCTGGGGTGCAAGAAAGCAACCGTTTTGAGCAGCACAGCAAGTTTGTTTTGGATGTGAGTGTCAGTCCCGACGGTAACTTAGTTGCTTCGGCAAGTGCTGACAAAACTGTTAAATTGTGGAGCAAAGAAGGTAAGTTATTAAAGACTTTCAAGCACGGCGATAGCGTGACGAGTGTTAGTTTTAGCCCGGATGGGAAAACGATCGCAACTGGTTGTGCCGATCGCACAATTAGAATTTGGCAAGTGGATAATGACCAAAGTGCGATCGCCACTTTATCCGGCCACCGCGATATCGTCACCAGCGTCAGTTTCAGCCCCGACGGCAAAACCCTAGCTTCCGGGAGTCACGACAACACCATCAAAATCTGGAATCTGGGAAACAAAAAATTGCTGCAAACCTTAACCAAACACAAAGACTGGGTGCTAGGCGTGAGTTTCAGCCCCGACGGCAAAACAATTGCCTCAGCAAGTGTTGACAAAACTGTCAAACTTTGGAACCGACAAGGTAAAACCCAAAAATTTCAAATTAATCCCAAAACATTAACCAAACATTCTGACATTGTTTACAGCGCCAAGTTCAGTCCAAACAGTCAGCAACTCGTCTCAGCCAGTGCCGACACCACAGCCAAAATTTGGAACCGCAACGGTGAAGAAATCAAAACTCTCAAAGGACACAACGATGCAGTTGTCAGCGCGAGTTTCAGTCGCGACGGCGAAAAAATTGTCACCGGCAGCGCCGACGATACGGTGAAAGTTTGGAGTCGCAGCGGCACTTTGCTCAACACTTTTCGAGGACATCAAGACGACGTGAGGGCCGTAAGTTTCAGCAAAGACGGCACGATTGCTTCCGCAAGTAAGGACAAAATGGTGAAAATTTGGCAACCAAACAGCACTCCGTTGAATAAGATTTTATCTGGACACGGAGACTGGGTTTACAAAGTGAGTTTTAGTGCGGACGGCAAAACAATTGCTTCTGCTAGCGGCGACAAGACGGTGAGACTTTGGCGTGCTGATGGCAGTTTAATCAAAACCTTAGCAGATCACAAAGATTCTGTTACCTGGACGAGCTTTTCGCCGGACAGTAAAACTGTAGCTTCTGCCAGCGATGACAAAACGGTGAAAGTCTGGAATTTAAACTGGAAACTGTTAGATACTCTGCGTCATAGCGGCATTGTCAGAAGCGTGAGTTTTAGTCCAGATGGCAAGATAATTGCCGCCGCCAGTGCCGATCGCAAATTGTACCTCTGGCGCTGGAACGGTACTAAAGCAACAATGCTTGCAAAACTCGATCACACCAATCCAGTAATTAGCGTTAGTTTCAGCCCCGACGGCAAAACTATTGCTACTGCTACCGCTGCTGAGAATAAGGCAAGTGGAACACAAAATGATGCTGAAATGGCTGGAGAAAAGAGAGTTTATCTCTGGCAATTTAACGGTACGTCGGCGAAGATTCTGAAAACCCTCGATCACGCCGATAGCGTCAGAAATGTCAGTTTCAGTCCAGATGGCAAGACTGTTGCTGTTGCTTGTGCTGACAAAAAAGTTTACTTGTGGGCGTTTGATGGTAAGGCGGCAAATTTAACTGAAAAACTCGACCACAGCGATACTGTGGAAAGCGTGAGTTTCAGTCCTGACGGCAAGTTGATTGCGGCGGCGAGTGCGGGAAATACGGTTAAGCTGTGGAATTTTGACGGCAAGAAAGCGGTGCTATCGAAGACTTTGGAATCTAGCGATCGGGTGTTGAGCGTTACTTTTAGTTCTGACAGCAAAACTCTCGGTTTTGCTAGCAGGGATCGGACTGTAATTCTGTTGCCTGTGGAGAATTTGGAACTGAATAATATTATTGCTCGGAGTTGCGAGTGGTTGGGGGATTATTTGCAGAATGACCAGAATGTTGCTGAGGGCGATCGATTGCTTTGTCTTGGGTTTGGCAAGCAGGCGTTAAATAAGAAGAAGTAAACTTTCAATAGACTTGAATTGCCAAAATAATTGGGATGCTGCTTTGAGCATCGTCCCAATTATTTTCTGGGTTTTGGGACGCTGCTCAGAGCAGCGTCCCAAAAAATAATTAAAAGGATAAATCTAGATTTTAATTTAGATTGAAACATCTATCTATTGACTAATTTTTTTTGCTGTAAATTTGCGGTAAATTAGACTAATAAACTTAATTGCACATCAACTCGCAATTCAAATAAAAGGTAAACCGCATGGACACCAACTCCCAAAATATCCAACCCGTTCCGCCATTCAGCGAGAAAAACGAGGAAACGCCAGACATCGGTGGCGGTTTGCCAGTAATTGAGTTTTGGGCAGAACATACTTTGTCGCCGGAAGGCCCGAAACTTTGGAAGACTTTGCTGCACAAAAGTGCTTGTTTGTCTTGTTCTTGGGGCACTGGCGGGCAGAAAGGAGGTTTTACGAATGAAGAGGGCGAAAAACTTCAGCGCTGCATGAAAAGCGTTGAAGCAATCTCGGCTGAAATTAAACCTGCTGTCAAGAGTCACTATTTTGAACAGCACAGTATTCCAGAACTCCAGCGATTAACTTCAATGGAAGCAGACAGGCTGGGAAGGTTGAGTTTTCCGATGATTTTGCGGGCTGGTTCGTCTCATTACGATCGCATTTCTTGGCAAGAAGTGTATGAAATTGCCGAGGCTGCGTTTCGCAAAACCCCGGAACGAGTGGCATCTTACAGTTCCGGCCGCTCTTCCAACGAGGCTGCTTTTCTGCTGCAATTGATGATGCGTGCGATCGGCTCTAACAACTTAGCAGATTGTTCGGATCTCTGCCACGCTCCCTCGACAACCGGGCTAAACGAAATGTTCGGCACCCGCACCTCGGTAGTAAGTCTAGAAAACTTAAAGCAAGCAGATTGCGTCGTACTCGCGGGCGCGAATTCTTCCTACAATCATCCCCGCTTGATGAACGAGTTGATTAAAATCCGCGACAAAGGCGGTAAAATAATTGTGATTAACCCGGTGATGGAAATCGGGTTAGTCAAATTTGGTTCTCCGGCATTTCCCGTCAAGTCGCTCATCCCCGGTTCCGATATTTCCTCGCTCTACTTGCAACCAATTCCCGGCAGCGATACGGCGCTATTTGTGGGAATTCAAAAATCTGTAATCGAACAAGGATTGCTGGACGAAACATATTTGCAAGCCCACACAGAAGGCTGGGAAGCCGTAGTGCAGCACGCCCGCGAAACCGACTGGGAAACTATTACTAAAACCTGCGGAGTTTCCCGTGCCGAAATTGAGGCAGCCGCCAAAATTATCGGCAGTTCAAAACGGGTTGTCTTCGGTTGGGCGATGGGAATCACCCAACACGGTAACGGTGTAGATAATGTTTTCAGCCTCGCCAACACTGCTTTGATGACGGGAAATGTCGGCAAAGAAGGGGCGGGATTAATGCCGGTCAGAGGACACTCAAATGTCCAAGGATTCGGCTCTATGGGCGTGACTGTGGAGCTGAAAAAAGAAATCCAACATACTCTCGAACAGTTGTTGGGGCGTCCCCTGAGCGCTGTTAAGGGTTACAATACTCGATCGCTCATTGAAGCAGCAGACGCAGGCAAAGTCGATACGCTAATCTGTTTGGGCGGCAACTTGTACGGGGCGAACCCGGATTCAACTCAGGCAAAACGCGCTTTAGGCAAAATTGAAACCATTATTTACCTCGCCACTAAACCAAACTTGGGACATTTTAGCGGATTGGCCAAGCACAACACAATTGTGCTGCCGGTGCTGAATCGCTTTGAAAATCCCCACAAAACAACGGTGGAATCGGGTAATAACTTTGTGCGTTTAAATGATGAGGGCGAAACTCATCTCAAAGATGCTGATTTAATTCCAGAAGTTTATTTTTTGACAGAATTGGCGAGCCGAATTCACGGCACTTATCCGGTAGATTGGCGCCAGCTTCAAGATACCAAGTACGTGAGACAATTGATTGCTAAAACGATTCCTGGCTATGAAAAAATAGCAACAATTGATGAAACTCAAGAGGAATTTACCATTGGCGGGCGGATTTTTACGGAACCTAATTTTCCCACTGATTCTGGCAAAGCCAAAATGTTTGTCACGCCTTTACCAGTGCTGAAATTACCGGAAATCAAAGATTTTGGTGCGCCGGAATCGGCGCGGGGTTTAATTGTGGCATTGATGACGGGACGCAGCTATTCTCAGCACAATACTGTGGTTTACAAAATTGATGACAAGTACCGTGGAATGCCGCACCGCAACTGCATTTTGATGAATCGCACTGATGCAGAAAGCGCGGGTTTGCAAGAACATCAGCGGGTGACTGTGCAGGGAAATGTGGGAAAAATGGAAAATGTGGAGGTGATTTATGGGGCGGTTCGTGAGGGTGCTGCTTTGATGTTTTATCCTGAAGTGAATGTGATTTTCCACCCGGAGATTGAAAAGCGATCGGGCACGCCTGCTTACAAGCGAGTACCTGCTTTTGTATACGCAGAAGCATGAGTTATTGTAGGGTGCGTCAGTATGATTATTTTGGGGACAAGCCAACAATCTCATACTGACGCACCAGGGAATAAATGGTGCGTCAGAATTAGACTTTTCGTACTGATTGAAAATGTCTAACCTGACGCACCCTACCACTAATTCTTGTGAATACAAAATCGGGGATTAATTGTTGATTTGCAAAGTTCTCCCGCGCCAAGTCCATCCCCAACCGGTTTCGGTTTTGATCGCAGAACCGATCGCAATTGCCGCAATTAACGTGCCTCCCAAACCTCCCAACCACCAGTATTTCGTCGGACAGTCGGAAATTTGGGCACCCAAACGGCGCAAAGTGTAATGATACCAAATTACGATCGCAGATAAACAAATAGTTAACAAGGTTATGGGGAAGTGGTAATTGCTAATTGCTAATTGGTGATTGGTAATTAGGTTGGCGATTTCGCCGTTAGCCAGCAAAATCCCTAATGCCAACCACGGCATCGGATAAAGAAATAACATAATTGCGGCCATATAAATCATCATCCCCCAACTGCGGTTAGCGCCGAGATACAGATTCTTTGTCCAGCCTTCCCACAATGCGCTCCAAGACCGATACATCCGCACGGATGCCAAATTTGAACCCGAATAAAGTCCGAGCTTTAAACCTGCACGTTTGATGCGTCTAGCTAATTCCACATCTTCCACAATTTGGGCTGCAACTGCTTCGTGTCCGCCGATTTGTTCGTAGGCCGATCGCCTAAACAGCATAAATGGGCCGCCCGCAAAAGCACTGTCTGTTTTGGCAGGATCATTAACCGCCATAAAATCGAAGCAAACTGCTAGGTGATTGAACATTAACGGCTGCACCAACCACTCGGCAAAACAGTCGCAAACCAGCGCAGGCATACAGGTAAACAAGTCTATTTTCTCGGTTTCTGCTGTGGCAATCGCAGTTTCGATCGCGCCAGGTTTGAGCCGCACGTCGGCATCGATAAATAATAAGAAGTCTCCGGTTGCTACCTGCACGGCTTGGGCGCAGGCCCAGTTTTTGCCTGCCCAATATTGGTTGGCCGGTCGCGCCTGACCTGCTAATATTTTGAGGCGGGGGTCGTTAAGCTGTTGTTGCAGGGTTTGGGCGATCGCCAATGTGTCGTCTGTCGAGCGATCGTCTACAATCAAAACCTCTAGGTTGTCCACTGAGGGCGCTGTACTCTCCAAAATGGCGATCGCGCAATCCCGAATATTCTCAGCTTCGTTGTATGCTGGTACGATTACCGAAACTTTCCGAGCCAGCGCCGGTGAGGGCTTCGCGGTACTGCTGTTGGTGCGAGGCGCATTTTTGACCGATTGGCGCAAATTCTTAGTGTAGGCTGTACTTACTATGAGAGAAAAAATTAGCAGGGTTAACAATATCAAAGCGAACTGACCTCAAAATTTCGGTGCACAGTTTGTCTCCTTAAATATTAAAAAATATTAAAACAAAAAGCTAGTCGATCGCCCAAAAAGTTATTTCGGTCGCCTCAAGCGCTATAATTTGTGAGCATCTTTCGGCTCGCCCGCAGCGAAGGGTCTTACCCCTCACCCGGTCAGCGACCGAAAAGCCGAGGATAGATATCAGTTAAGAGAGGATATTGCAATGGGCGAATTTCTGACAGTCGATGTGTTGGCGGACACGATAGCGGTACTCGGCGCTTTGGGTTTTTTCTTTTTAGGATATCAAGCTTTGCAGATGTTGAAAAGATAGAGTATGCCAGAAGTTGAAGGAAGTTCGGCAACGGATGAGTGTAACGGATACTTCGACACTTCGCACTTCGACTACGCTCAGCACAAGCTCAGTACAAGTGTAGCGGAGGTCAGAAAGTTCGGCAACGGATTCGTAAGGGCGGATGTAGCGGAGGTCAGGAATAATCAACAAGGAAGGAAGAAGGAAGAAGGAAGAGGGAAGAAGGAAGAGGGAAGAAAGAAAGAAAAAACTATTCCCAACGCCCAATGCTCTTCGACCCAATGCTCTTGGGCCCAATTCCCCATCCCTCCGCTTCGCTTCGCCCAATTCTCCATGCCCAATGCCCAATGCCCAATGCCCAATGCCCAGGAGCAACTAAGTTATTATCATGGTGAGCCAACTTTTAGATGGACGCTATCAAATCATTGAAGTCATAGAA
>JAYUGZ010000880.1:0-7470 GCA_043767465.1 Cyanobacteriota bacterium | reverse complement strand
AAGGGCAGAGACAGTAGCAACTGCCGCACTGGTGGCGCCGAGGTTGTCTGTAGCGCTGTAGGTGAAGTTTGCCCCTCTGAAATTGTCAGTAGACTTGAAGAACAAGCGGGTAATTTGCTCTGGTGTTAGGATTTGACCTGCTGTGACCAGCACTCCCAGGCTGGGATCGCCCAAGAACAGAGTGCCTTCATTGACCGGGGGCAAGGTGTTGATGGTAAAAGAAACCACCGTGCCGTCGGGGTCGGTTCCTCCGAGTCCGGGGATGTTAACGCTTTTTCCTGGGAACAAAGAGATGCTGGTGTTGTTGGCGACGGGTGGCTGGTCGGCGGGAGGTAATATTGCTAGCAGGGATGCTGTAGCGGGGGCTGGACTGACGCCGCCGCGGTTATCTGTGGCGGTGTAGGTAAAGTTGGTGGCTGTGAATTCGCTGGTTGCTTGGAAGAATAACTGGTTGATTTGAGTTGTGCTGAGTCTTTGACCGGCTGTGACCCGGATTCCCTGGCTGGGGTCGCCCAAGAACAGGATGCCTTGATTTGCTGGCGGCAGGGTGTTGATGGTGAAGGATGCGATCGAGCCGTCGGGGTCTTTGGCCGTCAGTCCTTCGAGGTTGACGGTGCTGTTTGGTGGCAGTGTCTTGCTGATGTTTGCGGGTATCGGCGGCTGGTTGAACGCCAGCGACACCAGAGAAACTGTGGCCCCAGGGCTGCTGCCACCGAGATTGTCCCTGGTGCTGTAGGTAAAGTTAGCTCCTGTGAAATTGTCGGCAGACTTGAAGAATAACTGCTTGATTTGATCTGCTGTCAGGGTTTGACCTGCGGTGACGGGGACTCCTCCGGTTGCGGGGTCGCCCAAGAACAGGACGCCTTGATCTGCTGGCGGCAGGGTGTTGATGCTGAAAGAAAGCACTGTGCCGTCGGGGTCTGTGCCTCCGATCCCGCTGATGTTGACAGCGCTGTTGGGCGCTAGCGTAGCGTTGCTGCTCTGGGCTGATGGAGGTTGGTTGGGTGTTGGCTGCGCGCTGATGGCGGTGGTGACAGTAGCCCGGGGTTCTGAACCGTTGTTGTTGGTGGGTTCTGGGTCAAAAGTGGTCGATCGGCTTCGGGAAGTATTGCTGATCGTGCCCGTCGCGGGAACTACTACTGTTACTAGGCGGTTGGTGTTACTGCCACTAGCCAAGCTGGAAATTGTTGGGAAGGTGACAATCCCTGTCACTGGGTCGTAAGTGCCGTTATCGGATGCCCTAACTCCCGTTAAACCGGGAATGATGCTGTCTGTAATCACTACGTTTTCCGCAGCATTCGGCCCGTTGTTGGAGGTAACTATAGTATATGTCACCGAACTGCTTGCCGCCGCAGATGTGAGACCGACCTTGGACGTAACGAGGTCGGCGCGGGCTGTACCGATGGTGGTGGTGACTCGACCCCCCGGCTGACCTGGCGGTGCGACTGTAGAGCCGTTGTTGTTGGTCTCGTTGGGGTCTAGAGTATCCGATCGGCTGGATACAATGTTGAGGATGCTCGTCAGGGTGGGCGGCGGTACAAAGGTTATGGTGCGGTTCTGGCTGCTGCCGCTGGCTAAGGAGGCGATCGCCGGGAAAACGATCGCGCCTGTGGTTGCGTTGTAGGTTCCTCCGCCGGACACCGTGACTCCAGTTAAACCGGGAATCAGGCTGTCGGTGATCACTACATTGGTGGCAGCACTCGGCCCGTTGTTGTTAGTAGTAATTGTATAAGTGAGAGGGGCGCCGGCATTGATGGTCGCCGGGGCAGTTTTTTGGGTGACAACATCGGCCCTGGGACTGACGGTGGTAGTGACGGTGGCGTTGGGATTGCTACCGTTGTTGTTTCCAGGAGTCAAGTCGGGAGTGAGGGAGCTGCTTCTGGCTGTGTTGCTGATGGCAGTAGTTGCTGTTAGCGGTACTGTGAAGCCGATCGTCCTGGTGAGTGTACTGCCATTGGCGATCGCCACGGGTGGGAATGTGACAATGCCCGTGGCTGTGTTGTAAACGCCGTCGTTAGATGCCGTGACTCCCGTTAACCCGGGAACGATGCTGTCAGTGATGGTTACATTGGCAGCGGGACTCGGGCCTAAGTTGACTGTGGCGATCGTGTAGCTGACTGGGCTGCCGGGGAGAGCACCGGTAGAGCCGGTTTTGGTGGTTGCCAGGTCGGCGTTGGGCGTAAGAGTTGTCCTCACCGTAGAGTTAGTGGGAGTGCCTTCTTTGTTGGTTGGGGAGCCGTTGTTGTTGGTGGCGATCGGATCGGGAGTCGCCGAGCTGCTCCGAGCCGTGTTGCTGATGGCGGTAAGGCTGATTGGGGGAATAAAACTGATATTGCGGGTCGCAGTAGCTGCATTTGCCAGCGTCGGCAGTATTGGGAATGAAACAATCCCGGTTTGTGCGTTATACGTCCCGCCGTCCGATACGCTGACCCCTGTTAAACCCGGAACAATACTGTCAGTGATCGTCACGTCGGCGGCGGCGTCTGGCCCCTTGTTAATCGTGGTCAGGGTGTAGGCAATGCTTGACCCGAGCGGGGCAGTCACAGGGCCGCTTTTGGTAGTGACTAAATCCGCAACTATATTGGTAACAGTGGTAGGAAGCAGACCAGGCCCATCGATTTGCCCGGGCGGGAGAATACTGTTGTTGTTGCTGAGGTTGGGGTCGAAAGTCGAGCTATTGCTGAATGCAACGTTGGAAAAAGTATCGCTGCTGGTTAAACCGGGCGGCAGATTAATTGTCAGGGTGTAAGTCAGAGTCTGGCCGGGATTGAGAACCGGAATTAACGGCCAAGTAACAGACTTGGTTTGGTTGATGTAGGTGCCGTTGTTGGAGGCACTCAGCACTGGTGGAGCTCCGTTGGGAAGCAGCAGTTCTAGAGGTATTTCGTCTTGAATCAGAACGTTTTGAGCCGGGGCTGGCCCGTTGTTGACAGTAGTAATCGTGTAGGTAATGCTGCTCCCGGGCTTGATGAACTGCGGCCCTGTTTTGATCGTGCTGACATCGGCCGAGATACTGGGAGGATTGATTGTCTCGACTATCAGGTTTTGCAGTTCGTGAATGTTGTTGCCGCTTCCTGTGGAACTGCCAAAACCAAATTTGAAAATTGGCGGTACTGCGCCGTTGCTGGTTGCCAAGTTGGGGATATCGATCAGTGTAGTTTCGTAGGTGCCGTTAAAATCCGTATCGAAGGCAACGGTGAGGCGATTGGGATTCCTCGGATCGTTAGATGGATTTAAGGTAATTTGAACCGCTCTTTTGGCTGCATCGCGAGTGGTCGTGAACGTATTGCTGAACTTATAACCGCTGGGAGGACCGGTAAAGGTAATGCTCGTAGGAATGTTATCGATGCCGAAGGGCACGATCGCATTTGTTAAAAACTGATAATTGTCTGCTTCACGGCCTCTAAGCGTTACTGAATCAGGTCTGAAATCACCAATAACGGAGCCGGGAATCGCAGGTGGCTGCGGGCCCGACCGCCCTTCTGTGGATGTGGAAAAGTTACCATACTCGTCAAGTCCAATGCCTAAATAACCTCCCACAATACCGGGTATACCCGTGCGTTGAGCGTAGCCGAGAGAACCGCCAAAACCCCCAGTTCTGGTTGGGCTGGCGGTGCCGTCAATGAAGAAGAAACCCAGGCCGTCTCCTGGCTGAGGGTCAATAGTAGACTCGTAGGGGAAGGGAGCAGCAGATTGCCCGTTTGAACCGTAGGAATAAAAATCAAACTGGACTCTGAGACCATCGGTTGATGGAATCGGGTTGTTGTAGATGACGAACGCTTCCCGGTTGTTTGCTGCTGGAGTTAATTGCAAAGCGCCATCGCCGGGATTGCGCCCGCCCAAAGCTGGAAGTACCCCCGATACTGTGCCTCCGGTAATCCCGGGGACAGGTTGTCTCGCTGCTGGAAGCCCGTTGCTCGGATCGAACAGCGCACCGCCGTTTCCCCCGTAAATCCAAGGCCCTCTGACTGTGGAGTTCTTGAAAGTTTCGTTAACTAATGTGCCGAGGGTGTAAGCGTATGCTGCGATCGCTTCTGGTTCAATGGCGATCTTCGCCTCGATTTCCCCGGTCACAAATCTTAATTCCCAGTCGCCGCCGAGTGCTGCACTTCCCGTCAAGTTGTCGGAAGCTGCAATATCTGCACCGACAATCGAACTCAAGCTTCGCACGAAGGCGGGGCCGTTTTCCCCCGCTGCGACGCTGCACCCAAATAACAAAATATGTCCTCTCTCGCTGAGGGCTTTTCCCCACTGCTGCAACAAATGGCTGTAGGTTTCTAAGTTTTCGGCATCGAGGGCGATCGACCCGAGTTGCACTGCTGCTTCTCGACCGTGAGAAATTATTTGCAGGCTGTCTAAATCGCTGCAATTAGCCAAAATTCTAGTAATTTGCTCGACTCCATCTCGTGTTGAGTCTAGTACAAATACCTCTGTACCTGCTGTTGCTCCTCTGGCTAAGCTGTCGTAGTTCTCTACTCTGCCATCGAGGAACAGGATATTTTTTACAGGGGCGATCGCAGGCTTGGTTGCTAGCAAAAATCCTCTCTGCGGCTGCCCAATTTCCGGGCATTCACCGGGTTTTTGGGACAGAAAGCGCTCCTCTCCTATTACTTTTTTTTGGAATTTTTTCTGATGATGAGTTGCTGTAGTTTGGGAGTTACGATCAGCAATGTTTACGGTGGGTTTACTTGCTGTTTGGGTAAGGAATATTGGTTTGTTGCAGATGTTTTGCATGGTAGAATTACCTGACTTATTGTATATAGCGTACCCACTTCCAGATGATAATTATCACATCTTGAAATGGTTGGATTGTAGCTTTAGAGCCTCTGCTGGTTAACTGCCAGAAAGAGCAACAGATGGATTTTAGTCATCACAAAAATGTGCTATCTGGCGATTTGATAGCATTGCAAATATTGCCGGAGCCAGCGCTGAGGCTTGGGAGTTTAAATCCCAGTCATGTATCTATGGGATGATATTTGACCGGAGGCTTTTTGTGAGGGAGTGTATCTGTTACACCCAACCTCTTACATCCTGCAGCAGACACTAACCGGAATTTCTCAAAAATAAATTTTATGAGGCTTTCTGTCGATCGTCTAATGCACTCACTTTATTGGCATAAAAATTTCATCCTTTCTGGACACAGAAACCAGGTTTAATCGGCGAAAAGACTTCGTTGCAGCCCTCGCTTCCGGTAAAAAACCCGGTTTCTTTGATTTCGGTGCGTGCGCCTGCCCTGTTGACAATAGTAACCACACATTAATTAGAGAGGCGATGGCGACGCAGTGCTGGCCGTGACATAATCAGGCCGACAGTGGCCAAAGCGTGTGATGCAATTGAAATCGGCATACCCTGTATCGACGAGGCGTCTTAAAAATTCATGACTGGCAGTTTGGAGACAACAATCTAGGTTTGAGACTGCGTTCATCTGCGATCGCACTTACACACATTAGTGTCGCGGGCCAGCAACTTGTCTGACTGTCAACTTAGAGTTTTCGAGCGGGTTTGTGTTTAACGTAATTGCTAGGGACAGTTGTGCAGAATTTATCATGAGGTTTTGGAGAAGTTGAATTGCACATTTGCCCGTCGGCTACTGGCAATTTTTGTCGGCTAATTTTCTGAACTACAGGAGTTACGCACTTCTAGACTAGAAGCCTGATTTATTCCTAGATTTTTCGCCACCAAACTCAGATTTATCGTCTAAACCTGGTTTTTGAGCGCAAGTCCTCAACTAGAAAAACACCGATCGCCATTCGCCAGTTATTGGCAACTGTAACCCAGCAATACTGCTCGATTAGGTTTTAATTGCTGAGTTTTGGCACGGCTGGTCCTGAACAAGCTCCAACAACAATCCTTACACGTAAGTACATACTAACTCATGGATTGCTAGACCAGCAAATATTCGTATGTACAAGCCCCAATACAAGCTATATCTTTTCACGGCGAACGTCAAGAGTTCTGGGTTGGTAGTAATGACAATCAACACAGGGCCCAGAAGGATTGACGGCGCAGCGAATGTAATTAGAGCGGGCGTTATACTCGCAAGTGATATCGCCGATCGGATAACCGAGGCCTTGGATGTAAGTGCGATCGTCCGTTGCTAGTTGAGTTTGCAGGGGTCTATTTGCTACCGCTAGTCTGGCCGCTGCAATTCTCTGGCTGGCTTGACTCTCGGCAGAGCGCATCACCCACAAAGACAGCAGCCACGGAGCTAAACCGATGAAAATAATCAGGAGAGCTATTAACACATTTAGTGAGCTGGTGTAGGGAATATTTTTTTAATTTAGACGATCGGCAACAAAAAATCATCCCTGAGCAGACGGTTTTAAATCAGAAAAGTTCCTGGCACAATCTGAAACTATGCCGCCCGTGCGTTAAGCGTTTGCTGGCGCGAGAGCGGTTATTTGACCAAACTAGATAGGAGAAACCGGGTTTAGTTCAAAAACAACCAAGCCAGAAAATGCTACAGCTATTGTTTGAAAAAACCCGGTTGCTCTCAAAAACTCAAACGGTTAAATCTTAGCAACTTGGGTCGCTAAATCCATCACCGCACTGGAAGCCTCCACCTTAGCCACATCCAACAAAGTCTTCAAAACCGAATCGGGATTCAAACTAATCGAATCAATTCCCAACTCAACCAAGAAGCGAGCAAACTCAGGATAATCGCTGGGGGCTTGGCCGCAAATTCCAATTTTGCGATCGTACTTCTTGGCGGCTTTAATGGCAATTTCCACCATCCGCTTCACAGCTTCATTGCGTTCGTCAAAGATGTGGGCTACTAAAGCAGAATCCCGGTCTAATCCTAATGTTAGTTGAGTTAAGTCGTTAGAGCCGATCGAGAATCCGTCAAAAACCTGGGCAAATTCGTCAGCCAATATGACATTGCTGGGCAATTCGCACATCACATAAACTTGCAAGCCATTTTCGCCCTTGACTAAACCGTGTTTTGCCATCTCTGCCAACACTTTGCGCCCTTCCTCCGGCGTGCGACAAAACGGAATCATCGGAATCACATTTGTCAAGCCCATGGAGTCGCGAACTCGCTTCAATGCAAGGCATTCCAAAGCGTAAGCCTCGCGGTAATTCGGGTCATAATAGCGAGAAGCGCCGCGCCAGCCGATCATCGGGTTTTCTTCCTTGGGTTCAAACTGCCGCCCTCCCAAAAGATTAGCATATTCGTTGCTCTTGAAATCGCTCATCCGCACGATGACTGGATTCGGATAAAATGCGGCGGCGATGGTGGCAACTGAGCGCGCTAGTTTGTCGGTAAAGAAATCGGGTTTGTGTGCGTAAGATCCTGTGAGTTTGGCAATTTGACGCTTGACAGATTCGTCGGTCAATTCGTCAAAGTGAATTAGTGCCAGCGGGTGAGCTTTGATGTGGTTGGCGATGATGAATTCTAGCCGCGCTAACCCTACGCCGTCGCAAGGAATTGCTGACAAACCAAAAGCTTCTTCTGGGTTGCCGACATTC
>JAYUGZ010000879.1:0-7470 GCA_043767465.1 Cyanobacteriota bacterium | reverse complement strand
GGCATACGATATCTGACTCTCGGAAACTCCCAGACATTACCTGGAACTTTTTCAGAATTATATACTGATGGTGTAGACTTGCGGTAATCAATTAGTTTTCTGACAGATCCAGTTTTTGCTTCTACGAGAATATCTGAGGAATTAAATGTATAATTTCGTTTTTCTTTAACACAATATAAAATTGGTTCGTACAGAGAACCATAATATTTTTTTGCTTGGACTCCCGAACTGTCATAGTACCACACTATTCGTGAAAGAATTGTCAAACGATCGCGCAAATATAGATCGAAGTAAGGCATACATTGAGTGGATGCCATCAAATATAAGCTGCCGTTGTGCTTGAGCTTATCAATACATAAATTCAACCAGGTATAACTCCATTCTAAATAATCGCTCTCTGATTCCCATTTGTCTTTAAAACCATTGAAGTCTTTGCCAATATTATAGGGAGGATCGGCAAAAATCAAATCGACTGAGTTGTCTTTAATTTCATCAGAAAGGACTTCTAACACATCTCCCAATATGAGCTTGTGTCTGTCTACTTGAAAGATTTTCATTTTGCCTAACCTTTTCCAATCAATACGTCATTTTGTCAGCTAGAGTTGGATATTTACCAGAAATATTCAATACAGTTCATACTTGAGCAAAGTACAAGGAATCGAGCCATTAAAAACCGGAATTCGCTTCGATGTTCTGAGCCCAACTTTTTTCGCTAACTCCTTGTTTCCAGTCAAAATAAACGCATTCCAACCTTTAAAACGCTGCTTGAAAATATCGCCCAACATCTTGTATAAATCTCCTAATTCGCTAGCGTCTCCCAGCCGCTCTCCGTAGGGAGGATTGCAAATCAGAACGCCTCTGTCTGCTGGTGCTTCCAACTCGGATAACTCGGTACGAGCAAACTGAATCTTACCTGCAAGGCCTGCTTGCTGGGCGTTGGTGCGAGCTTGATCTAACATATCAGAATCGCGATCGCACCCGGCGATCATTTCTGGAAGCTCAGGCAATTCGCCGTTTTCAGCTTCCGCCCACAATGTATCCCACAATGGCTCGTCAAAATCCCGCCAAGTCATAAATCCAAACTTTTCTCGAAACAGTCCCGGTGCAATATTCAAGGCTTTTAAACTCGCTTCCAAAGGCAAAGTTCCCGAACCGCACATCGGGTCTAAAAACGGCAAATCGGGTGTCCATTCTGCCATATCTAGCAATGCCGCAGCTAGGGTTTCTTTGAGCGGAGCCAGCCCCATTGCGGGGCGATATCCCCGGCGGTGCAAACTGCCGCCGGAACTGTCTAAGCTCAAAATAGCGCGGTCTCGATGGATGTGAAGGTTAATGAGTAAATCGGGATTTTCGACATCAACATTGGAACGTTTGTTAAATTGCAGGCGCTGTTGATCGGCGATCGCATTTTTGACCTGCAATGCTGTAAAGTGAGTGTGATTTAAATTTTCGTTGCCACCGGTGCAGTTGACTGCTAAAGTATTGTCAGCGTCTAGATATTCGTCCCAAGGAATTTTCTGGACTTCGCGGTAGAGCATATTTGAGTCGTAACACCGGAATTCGGCGATCGGCATTAGCACTCGAAAGATTGTTCTAGACCACAGATTTACACGGTACAATAAAGCGCGATCGCCGGCAAAGTAAACTCCAGTAAAATCGGGCTTGACATCCTGCGCCCCTAAATTTTCTAATTCTTGGGCGGCAATAGTTTCTAAACCGCGCGCAACTGTAGCAAAATATTGATTCATTGATAATTACGAAGGAAAGTTCGGCAGCGGATTTTGTAACGGATGTAACGGATGTAACGGATGTAGCAGGGAAGAAACAGCTATCTGTGTATTCGTGACTTCTGGATTGTGAAGCAAGGTGCTTGGGGATTGGGAATGGGTTTTTCTCGATCGCCCTAATCACAGAGTAGCTGGTTTTTATGGTAACTGTCACAAACAATACTCTACCTTAAGGTAGATGCCTCGGTCAAAAAAAATACTATTTTTCCGAACAGCTTGGTTAACGGGCGATCGCGCACTCCCGACATCCGAGACAAAAATTCGCGCCCAGCACACACTCTACAAATCACAAACTGTCAGTAATACTCGTGAAATTAAAAGCTTTCACGCGCACTCCGGGCACGACACTACCGCCGTAACGTTTAGCCTCCGTAACTGCATCCACATCGCGCAACATATCAGGTAAAACTTGATTGAAACGCAAGTTTTTAATCGGGTAAACAATCTTACCATTTTCAATCCAAAAAGTACCGTCGCGAGTCATTCCCGTCACTTCCAAAGTCTTAGGATTCACATAGCGAACATACCAAGCTCGACTGACAAAAATTCCGCGCTCGGTTTGAGCAATTAAATCTGCTAAACTTTGGTCTGAACCTGTCATCACCATTGGGTAATAAGCACCTTTTGCTTCTTTGCCTTTTTGTGCAGCCCAGTAGCGGGAATAAGATAAACTTTCAGGAATACCATTTTTGATGATTTCCAAATAGTTATTACTCAATCCGTCGCCGAAAAAGTTATTCGATCGCAATAAAGGATGACTTGGATCGCGCTGTACCTGCACTAACGGGCTGAAAAGTTGTTCTCCAGCGCGGTTTCCAGCGGGTTTTCCGGCTGCATCTGCGATCGACATAAACGATCGCCCTTCATCCGCCGCCCGCGCATCCAGCCCCCAAATTACCCAGGGTAGCAAATCCGCAAAGGCAGCGCCATCAAGGATTACAGGATACACGCCGGGAGTGATGGGGCGGGGGTTGCGGGAGGCCTTCGCGCGATCGACAACTTGTGCTGCTAATTGGGCTACTGGTAGTTCATTGATACCCCAAGCAGTGCTTTCTGTCCAGCTAGAACCGTCTCCAATGCGGGCTGTAAAGCCGAAATTCGCCTCTGTAGACTGGTTGCAGGCCCGGAGTCCAGTTGAAGAGGCGATCGCGTAAAGCGAAGTTTCAGCGCTCAAAGTACCGGAAGCATCAGCACCTTCTTGAGATGCGATCACACAAGCTTGTCGCACCATTTCTGCGCGGGCTAGGGGCGATACAGCGGCTGTTGCTTCATCAAACGCGGGCAGTGGTAAATCGTAGGTTTGAGGGGGCAGCAAGGGCATCCATTCGGGGTCTGCGGGGGCAATTCGGGCTAGTTCTTGCGATCGTTTGATGGTTTGGGCGATCGTATCTTCATCAAAATCTGTCACAGATGCAGAAGCGCTTTTGTTACCGAAATAGCTAGTAATGTTGAGGCTAAATACAGTCTTGCTAATATTTTGGCTGATTTGATTTTCCGAAAATCTCGAAAGAGATTCTTCGCCAGTTGAGAGACTGACAAATACTGCTTCGGATTCGGATTTTCTGACTACATTTTCTACCAAAGATAAGGCTTGGTCTTCACTTAAAATTGCGGGAGATTCTGTTAATATCATGATGGTAATGGGTAATTGGGCATCGGGAATTGGGAATTGGGAATTGGGCATCGGGCATGGGGCATGGGGAATAGAGAATTGCTTACTATCTCTAACAACAAATAACAACTAACTAATGCCCTATGCCCTATGCCCCATTACCCATTACCCATTACCAATTTGAATATCTCTCACTCGCACCGGTACACAAGCATGAGTCATTTGAGCTACCTGCATCGGCTCACCTTTACCGCACATATTAGTACCGCATTGAACTCGCTCCGAAACAGGCCCGATCGCATCTACTTGATTCCAGAAATCAGTGCTCATCGAATGATAGGTTACATCCTTCAACATACCGACAACTTTACCCTTTTCCACCTTCCAAAAAGCATTGCCGCCGAATTGGAAATTGCGCCGCTGTTGGTCAATCGAAAAACTGCCAATACCGTCAATTAAAATGCCATCTTCCGTATCAGCAATCATCTGATCCAAAGTAGCAGTATGACTACCGCCATCCGGGCCCGGTTCCAGTCCCAAATTCGGAATTCTGACCATCGGTACACTCGACCAACTATCAGCGCAGGCAGAACCGTTGCTGCTAGAACGTCCGAGGCGATATGCTGTTTCTCTGTCAGTCAGATAATCAACTAAAATTCCGTCCTTGACAACGTACCAATCCTGTGATTTTACGCCTTCGTCGTCGTAACCCATTGTACCGCGGCCTGCCGGTTGAGTGCGATCGCACTTGAAGTTCACCCAAGGTGCAGCGTATTGCAGCTTATTCAATTTATCAGTAGTAGCAAAACTCGTGCCGGCAAAATTAGATTCATATCCGTAAACTCGGTCTAATTCCGTGGGATGTCCGACTGATTCGTGAATCGTCAAAAACAAATTTGTCGGCTTCAGAATCAGGGATTTGCAAATGCCAGCCGGAACTTTCGGCGCTGCGACTTTCTCAATCGCTTCGGCTGCAACTCTGTCTATTTGACTAAGCAAATCATCGGGATTAATGTGTTCGTAACCGATGTTTAGGGGCGGGCGTTCGTAACTGCGACTTTGGGCATCGCCGCCCGCAATTGCCGTACAGCCAAAACCCGGATAGCTGCGGTAGATTGTTTGTTCGATTAGCGAGCCTTCTGTGGACGAAAAAACCTTGTCTTCGCGGTTAAAGCTCAAAAAAGAATAAGCTTTTTTGATGCCTTGTGAATCGTGGGCTAGCAGGCGCTCGTTGATGGTTAATAGGAGTTCGGCTTTGTCAGCAACGGATACTGAAAACGGGTCAATTGCGATCGGAGTAATGTAGCGATCGACATATTTGTCAACGGGCACTAACCGCACCGGTTCCTGTTGAGTCAAGCGACTACCTTTAGCAATTTCTACAGCCAAAGCGACAATTCTGGCAACCTCTGCCGCCGTGCGATTGTGACTTGCAGCAAAGCCCCAAGCCCCGTCTAGAAGCACCCGTACACCAAAACCAGAACTTACATTATCAGAGATATTGCTTAAAGAGCGATCGCGCGCGTAGAGACTCTGCCTGCGGTAAGAGCAAAAACGCACATCACCGTATTCGCAACCAGTTTTCCGAATCAAACTTACGGCTAAATTTGCTAACTCCTTAGCGGAGACTTTTGCGGTTAATTGTACCATAGTTATTAGTCATTTGTCATTAGTTATCAATCATTATAGCGCTACTGGTGAAACTCATCTGTTTGGGGCGGGCGATGGCAAGTTTTTTTCGTTTGGATGTGCGCGGTGGCGAGAAACCGGGTTTTTTCCAGAATAGTTGATTACAGTCGGAGATTTGGACAAAAACCCGGTTTCTGAGATTTTGGGTGTGGCGAGAAACCGGGTTTTTTCCAGAATAGTTGGTTACAGTCGATGACTTGGGCAAAAACCCGGTTTCTGAGATTTTAGTTTAATCTCACTCCATCTCCTGCAAAACCCCAGTCAAAATTTCCAAAATTATCTCGATATGTTCCTTCTCAATAATCAACGGAGGCGACAAAGCAATAATATCACCA
Source organism: Cyanobacteriota bacterium (assembly GCA_043767465.1). GTDB lineage: Bacteria > Cyanobacteriota > Cyanobacteriia > Cyanobacteriales > Microcoleaceae > Microcoleus. Next base: position 2,047 of record JAYUGZ010000879.1, on the reverse strand, counting down.
GTAGTCCGAACCAACAACCCCTTTTCAAAACACTGCAAGAAACAATCAAAAGCCCGTTTCCCGGCTTCCCAGCGATAGATTCCAACTCAATCCCCGCCACAAGTCCCAAATTTCGAACATCAATAACGTGGCGAACTCCTTTGAAAGAATGCACCGCATCTTCCCAATAACCAGATATCTTATCCGCCCGTTCAAATAACTTTTCTTCCTCATAAATATCCAGCGTCGCCAAAGCAGCCGCACAAGCCACAGGATGCCTAGAATAAGTATAACCGTGAAAAAGCTCGATCGCATTTTCGGGAGCATTCATAAAAGCATCGTAAATCCCCTCCTTCACAAACACCGCCCCCATCGGTACAGTACCGTTAGTTATCCCTTTTGCCGCCGTCACAATATCGGGAACTACTCCAAAATATTCAGTAGCAAAACTCGCACCCAAACGCCCGAAACCCGTAATTAGCTCATCAAAAATCAGCAATATTCCATATTTGTAACAAATCGCCCGTAGCCCTTCCAAATAACCTTTTGGTGGAATCAAAACCCCCGTAGAACCAGCCACCGGTTCCACAATAACCGCCGCAATATTCGACGCATCGTGCAAAGCTACAATCCCTTCCAATTCATCCGCCAAATGCGCTCCCCATTCCGGCTGTTTGCGGCTGAAAGCATTGTGTTCTAAATTGTGAGTGTGAGGTAAATGATCGACTCCCGTTAGCAAACTGCCGAAAAACTTGCGATTTGGGCCAATACCGCCGACAGAAATTCCCCCAAAACCAACACCGTGATAACCGCGTACCCTACCGATCAATCTTTGGCGGGTTCCTTCACCTCTAACTCGATGATAGGCGATCGCAATTTTTAACGCAGTCTCCACCGATTCCGAACCTGAATTAGTGAAGAAAACGCGATCAAAATTACCCGGAATCAGCTTAAACAAACGTTCAGCTAATTCAAAAGCAGCCGGATGCCCATTTGAAAAGGCGGCGCGTAATCTAAGTTTAAAACCTGCTGTTTAACTGCTTCGGCAATTGTCTCGCGCGCGTGCCCCGCATTCACGCACCACAGCCCCGCAGTACCATCGAGGATTGAGCGATGATCGTCGCTAGTAAAGTGCATATCTTTTGCCGAAACCAACATTCGCGGATTTGCTTTAAACTGTCGGTTCGCTGTGAATGGCATCCAGTAAGCGTCCATATTTGTCATATTTTTTTATCCTTTTATATTGATGATTCTGTTTCCCAAAGATAACTCAATACGGTTCAGATCGGACGTACGGTTGAAACCGCATCTATACAAACAAAACCCGCCTCCGCGGGTTAAAGATGAAACGGCGGTTGAAATTACCTGATTTCCTTCAGTCCGCGGAGGCGGACTTCCTTTGTGTAGACGCGGTTGAAACCGCCGTCTCATCTTAATTCACGATCGCCCCCACAGACTCCTGATGCAACAAACCAGTCAGCATTTGCACTGGCCTCTCGTCGTAGGGCCACGCGAAAGCATGGCGGAAAGCAGCGCTTTGACACGCTTGTAACTGCCGAAAATCAATGATATCAAGAGTCAATAAATTCTCGTACTCAAAAGGCAGCCGCACGTTGTGCAATCCCGCATTGTCAGTGCAAATCGCAATATCGACACCGGCTTCAAAACAGCGATCGAACACAACCTTCAATTCCCGCATATCCTGCAACGTCCCTGTTTTGAGATAGGTAGTAGGGCAAACCTCCAAGCATTGACCTCTACGCGCGATTTCTGGCAACAGTTCGGGATATTTTAACGGAATTTGAATCCCGTGGCCGATCCGCATCAGATAGGGCAGTAGTTCGGGATAACAGCCAGATGTGGTTTCGTAGAGATGTCCGGTTGTTTTAATGCCGATCGACCTTGCGTACTCATACAATCCCACAAATTCGTCCAGGCGATCGCCAATAGCAGCATCGCCGCCCGCAAGATCGATCGCACAAACATATTGTCCCATCTCGGCTGCCAAATCAACGATCGCCCGATTCACTTCATAGGGCAAACGCGAGTGCATACACAAAATTTGGCT
>JAYUGZ010000878.1:0-3019 GCA_043767465.1 Cyanobacteriota bacterium | reverse complement strand
GCAATCTTCTCTCTGATTTTCGTGATTGTCCAAACAGCTTCTCAATTCAGCAGTGACTACAACCCAAATTTTAAAATTGAGACCACGCTAAATGTCTTGCCCGCGTATACAGCCCAGACTCTTTTACGCATGACAGCAGCCTATTTCTTATCCTTGCTGTTTACCCTAGTTTATGCTTATTCTGCTTACCGCTTTCCCCTAGCAGCGAAAATTTTAATTCCCTTACTAGACATTTTGCAATCGATTCCGGTTTTATCATTTTTGCCCGGAGTTGTTTTAGCGCTAGTTACTTTATTCCCCGGTCAACGAATCGGCGTAGAACTGGCATCGATTATCTTAATATTTACGGGGATGACTTGGAATATGACCTTTAGTTTCTATCAGTCGCTTTCGGGTATTCCGCGAGAACTTCAGGAAGCTGCTCAAGTTTATCGGCTCAATGCTTGGCAGCAGTTCTGGACGTTAGAATTGCCCGCTGGTGCGATCGGGCTGGTGTGGAACAGCGTCATGTCAGTCGCGGGCGGCTGGTTCTTCTTAATTGCGATCGAATCTTTTACCTTGGGTGACAAAAACTTTAATTTGCCCGGACTCGGTTCCTATTTGGGCAAGGCAGCCAATGAAGGCAATTTTGGGGCGATCGGCTGGGGCTTAGCAGTATTAATCGGTGTGATTATCGCCATAGATTTTTTCATCTGGCAGCCTTTGATTGCTTGGGTCGAAAAGTTTAAATATCAAGCCGTGGAAGCTACGAATGTACCACAGTCAAAGGTATTAGATTTTTTAAGGCGATCGGCGACACTGCGGGTGTTGAAGTCGCGCATATCGCCCGTCGGAGACAGTTTCGATCGCGCTCTAGCAAGAGGTTTTGCACCTACTAATTTACCAAAAAATCCTCGCCAACAAAGCCGGATCGGAAATTGGATAAATTGGCTGTTTCTCAGCGGGTTTGCCATGATTGTGCTTTGGGGAACTTGGGAAGCGGTGCTGCTGCTCAGGTTGCTGAGTTTGTCTGAGTGGCAAAAAGTCATGGGAGGTGCTTTTTATACAGCTTTGCGAGTCATTTGCGCGCTATTTTTATCGCTGTTATGGACTGTACCGCTCGGAGTGGCGATCGGTCGAAATCCGCGTTTAGCTCAGATTTTGCAGCCCTTAGTACAAATAGCCGCTTCTGTACCGGCAACGGCTTTATTTCCCGTATTGCTGCTAGCTCTCATTCACGCTGGAGGCGGCTTGCAAATTGGTTCTGTGGCGCTGATGATGTTGGGTACAATGTGGTATTTGCTGTTTAATGTGATTGCGGGCGCTCAAGCCATACCTTCCGAGTTGTTTGAAGCCGCGCAAGTTTATAAACTTTCCCTAATTCAGCGCTGGAAAACCTTAATTCTGCCCGGAATTTTCCCTTATTTAATCACAGGAATTATTACGGCGGTGGGGGGAGCTTGGAATGCGAGTATTGTCAGCGAATACGTTCAATTTAAAGGTGAAATAATTAGAACCAGCGGTTTGGGCGAGACGATTTCTGAAGCAACAGCATCGGGAAATTTTCCTTTACTGTTAGCTGCTACTTCTGTGATGTCGCTGTTGGTTGTATTGACTAACCGTTTGGTGTGGCGCCCGCTTTACCGTTTGGCACAAGAAAAATATCAGTTGTTGGTTTAAGCAGATTTATATCACAAACACAAGAGCAAGAAACCAGCCTTTGAGAATACATTTTGGTTGGCGTGGCGAAGCATCCACGAAGCAATCGGGTTGCTAACCCGGCCCCTGTAAATCCTCTAACTGCAACCAGTGGTGTCAACAGGCTCTAAATTGGATTCAGGAAGGCGTGCAGCACGGGTTTATACCAGTTTTGCCAAAAAATGCAACTGTAGGTAAACTCCAAACCCGCTGACCGGAAAGCGAGCCCGAAAGCTTTAGACATGGGGAAAAGTCGGCTGCGACGACCGTCGCCTTCTTTTCAAGTGAGTCGCGACCGCGAGTTTTCTTCGTTCACGGGCACTCTCAGCCATGTCGGAGCCGATCGTCCTCAACTGTGGTAATTCGCGGTTTGAACGAGAAAATTACAGCAATGGGCCCGTTGCAAGTAATTGTGCGCTAGGGGATGGCGGGAGCGCTGCTAGGAGCTATATTGGGGACTGTAGCGACGGGCTGGGCTTACACTCTGCAAGGGAATTGCGCAGTGGCGATGATCGCGGTAGTTGATGTCCTCGGGGTCTTGATTTATTTCAATTTAGCTCGACTAATTTTGCAAATATAATATATTTAATTAGATGACTGTCAATAAAAAACTGAATTTTTTTTACTAATCATGAATTATGCAGCGAAAGCGATCGCACTTACTTGATTTTTACCTGCATACTTGCACCAGTAAAAAAAAAGACTGCAACTCTAGACCAGCTCAAAACCACGAGCTCGATCGGTCATGCTAAATCTAACATCTAAAATCCTAAAATCGTATTAACCTATGTCATCATCCAATTCATCAACCAAAATCCAAAGTCCTAAATCGAGCAATTTGTTAGAAACTGCTGAATTGGCTTCTCTTGCTGCCTCTGCTGTGGGATTGGCTGCTAGTTTGGTTTTGCAGCAGAGCGTTTATGTCGAAGTGCCTGTAGTGATTTCGCTGGTGTTGAATTTTGTCAACCGCCAGAAGTTGCGCGGCCAACTTAAAACAGGTACAGCGGCAGTGTTCGATCGCGTAAATCAACAAGCCGCTACTACCGATCGCGCGATCGAGCAATTGCAACTTGCTGTAAATGCTTTAGACGAAGCTCTTGCTCAAACATCTCGCGAAAATCTCAATGTTGCGCAAGGAGAAAACGCACATTCTCTAATTTCAGCTATTGAAAACCTGCGCCAGCGACTAATAATTTTAGAAAAAACTATTAAAATGATTCAAAGCGAGATCGAACTGACTGGGCGCCAATTCAAACAGCGCCCGGAGTTAGCACAAGTCGAAACTTTGACAGCAATCATGCTCGATTTGCAGCAGTTTATCAACGAACTGCCGCAGTGGGGA
>JAYUGZ010000877.1:0-3020 GCA_043767465.1 Cyanobacteriota bacterium | reverse complement strand
GGATTCTGGTAACATTCCTACCTGATGATGAGTCTGAATTCTGGCTTCAGACAAGCCGAGTATCGCTAGATGCAATTTGGGATAATACCGAGGATGATATTTATGCCCAACTACTCCAAAAATGACATTATTTAAATTTGACTGTGTTAAAATTCATATATGGATACTTTGTATCGGCTACAAAACATTGAGTTTGAATGGAACAACAACAAAGCAGAAAGCAACCTAGAAAAACATGGTGTTACCTTTGAAGAAGCGACCGAAGTTTTCTTAGACCCCTTCTGCAAGGAAGGTGATGCTAGTTCCGAGACTGAGGAACGTGATTTTATTATAGGCTACTCTATTGCTCAACGCCTCTTGCTAGTAGTTTATGTAGAACGCAGCGTGCGAATCCGCATAATTTCTGCACGTCCAGTTACCCGTACAGAAAGGAAATTATATGAACAACGTTGAAGAAGAACTGACATTAAAAGTCCGATCGCGCCCAACAACAACTGTATCAATCGAAATCCCAACAGATACCTTAGAATCCCTAAACAAAGTAGCACTCCATCGAGATATGCCTCTGTCAGCTTTGCTCAAATTTTACATTGGGCAAGGTTTGCGGCAAGATTTAACAAAATTGTTTAGCGATCGCCTCCTAGAAGCAACAGCCCAAGTTTTGGCACGACATCTAGATTCAGAAGAAGAAGTTTCAACCATTATTCGAGAAATTCAATCTGAAACAGCGCGATAGCCCTGTTCCCTCAACTTCCCCAAGTGCGATCGCACTCATACACCAAAGAAACCGGGTTTTTCGAGAATCTGGGGCTTTGTGCGAAGTATTTTCGCAAAAAACCCGGTTTCTAGCTACCCGCGCGCCCAGGGCTATAAAATCCCAAATCTAAAATCCCAAATCGCATCGCCCGCCCAAACCCAAATCTTGCCAATGACTAAATATAATTAAAATTTGTTAAGATTAACTCGACCTCAGCGCCGGCATCCCATCCGCCGCTAAACCTTCCCCTTCCCCAGTCCCCACAACAATGCTGCGACTCGAACACATCAGTAAAATTTACCCCACAGGCGTCGTACTCAAAGATGTCACCTGGGAAGTCAAACCGGGCGATCGCATCGGCTTAGTCGGCGTTAACGGTGCCGGCAAATCCACCCAACTCAAAATCATCGCCGGCGAAATGGAACCCACCTCAGGCGAAGTCATTCGCCCCGCCAGCCTCCACATCGCCTACCTCTCCCAAGAATTTGAAATTGACCCCACCCGTACCGTTAAAGAGGAATTTTGGCGCGCATTCAGCGAAGCCAACGAAGTCCACGAATTCCTGATGCAAGTCCATCGAGACTTGGAAAACTCCAGCCCAGAAAATCTCGACGAACTGATCCACAAAATGGATCGCTTACAAAGACAATTTGAAGGCTTAAATGGCTACGGTTTAGAAGCCCAAATCGAGAAAATTTTACCAGAAATCGGATTTGAGGCAGAAGATGGCGATCGATTAGTCAGCGCCTTCAGTGGCGGCTGGCAAATGCGGATGAGTTTAGGCAAAATTCTCCTCCAAAAACCCGACATCCTGCTGTTAGACGAACCTACCAACCACCTCGACTTAGAAACGATCGAATGGCTGGAAGTTTACCTCAAAGGGCTGACAACCCCAATGGTAATCGTATCCCATGACCGCGAATTTCTCGATCGCCTCTGCACCCAAATCGTCGAAACCGAACGCGGCGTTTCCAGCACCTACCTCGGCAACTACTCCTCCTATTTACAGCAAAAAGCCGAAGCCAGAGAAGCCCAACTCAACGCCTACGAAAACCAGCAAAAAGAACTTGACAAACAGCAAGCATTCGTTGAAAAATTCCGCGCCAGCGCCACTCGCAGTACCCAAGCCAAAAGTCGCGAGAAACAGTTAGACAAAATCGAACGCATCGAAGCCCCAACAGGCGGCTTAAAAACCTTGCATTTCCGGTTTCCCCCCGCACCCCGCAGCGGCCGCGAAGTAGCAATAATTGAAAACTTAGTACACACCTACGGCGAGAAAATCCTATTTTTGGGAGCAGACTTATTAATTGAAAGAGGCGATCGTATTGCCTTTCTCGGCCCCAACGGCGCAGGGAAATCAACCCTGCTGCGCCTGATTATGGGTTTAGAAACGCCCACCGAAGGTACAGTCAAAATGGGAGGCCACAACGTCATCCCCGGTTACTTTGAACAAAATCAAGCAGAAGCCTTAGATTTGAATAAAAGCGTGATGCAAACCATCCACGACGAAGTACCAGACTGGAAAAATGAAGAAGTTCGGACTTTGTTGGGGCGGTTCTTGTTTAACGGCGAAACAGTATTCAAACACGTTGGCGCTTTAAGCGGTGGAGAAAAAGCCCGTCTGGCTTTGGCAAAAATGCTGCTGGAACCTGTGAACTTGCTAATTTTGGACGAACCGACAAATCACCTCGACATTCCCGCGAAGGAGATGATGGAAGAGGCGATTAAGAATTACGATGGCACCGTCATTATCGTTTCGCACGATCGCTATTTTATTTCCCAAGTCGCTAACAAAATAGTAGAAGTTCGCGACGGAGAGTTTCGGACTTATCTGGGAGATTACCATTACTATCTCGATAAAATAACCGAAGAGAAAGAACTAGCAAAGTTCGCCAAACTTGAAGCTGAGAAATCGGCTAAAAAATCCGAGAAGGAAGCGAAGAAGAAAGCGGCGGCTAAACAAAAGTAAGTAACTTGACTGGTAGGGACACGCCAATGTCGTGTCCTTACGAATATGTAGCTGTAGGGTGCGGATACATCGAAACTCCTGAAAGTCGATCGACAATCTCACAGATCCGCACCTTAATTGAGAAAAGCTATATTAGTGACACTACCCTTTGTAGGAGTGCGTGCTACCAGATATTCGACTTGGTTGAAAGATTGTTGAGGGATCCGCACCCTACAGCATCTAACTTAATGTACGCTTTTCTTAGAGAAAACCTCTACCCCCTGACTTTTGCTTAAAGAATGGCTTCTGGGAAGT
>JAYUGZ010000876.1:0-7491 GCA_043767465.1 Cyanobacteriota bacterium | reverse complement strand
TCGTCGGAAACCACATACTCAGAGAATCCCCAGCCAAAACACTAAGTTTTGGGGGGCGATTGGCCGCCGCCGCCTCAGCTTCCCGCCCCAACTGCGTCACCCACTGCTGGTAAGACCATTTGTGTCGCGGCCCGGCAACAGGCAAGTCTGACACTGCCTTTGCAGAGTTTGTCGCCGTCGTCGTCGGCTGTCGAATTAGTTCCTCAGTGCCTTCTGCCGTTACCGCAGCACTCGCAGGAGAGCTTTCTGTCAAGTTGTGTCCCCGCAGCAGTTGAGCGACTGCGAGTATCAGTACCGCGTTCGTCAGCAGAGATAGCACAGCCCAAACCGGAATAGTTTTCGATCGGCTCACCTCCATCCCCAAGAGGGATTTATGAGTTCTACTTCTGCTAACTCCTCCAAACTTCTCCATAAACTCAAGCGATTTGCAGACACCACACTGAATAATTGGCACTGATTGCTGCATCAAATTTTACCGTTCAATTTTCGCCTCAATTCTTGTAAGAATCAAGCACTGTGCTGTGTTGGGCGTGACGGCGATGCAGAACGTTGCTTTTTGGCACTACTTTACCATAAAAAATCTGACTGCCAAACTTTCTGGCGAACAAATCAGGCGATTTGAGATTTGAGATTTGAGATTTTAAATTGGGGATTGATTTACTGCATGAGGATTTAAAGCTTCTATCAAGTTACATTTTTTTCTTTCCTAACCTAGTAGCATAGAATCAGCAACCCGATTTGTTAACGTAATTGCGCGATTTGAGCAAGCAACCAAGAACGATATAGCCTTTCAAGCTCTCATATGAGGTACGCGAACGGCATAGGGCTCCGTGGCCTCCGTGGGCATACCTCACCACGCTTGAGAACCGCTATAAACCGGGTTTAAAAGGCTCAAGAGTGCGATCGAGCTTGCATCTTGTGGGCGGTCGATTTCAGATTGTGGTCTTTCAGAATCTAGCCCTAGATGTAGAAATCGCTCATCTAGGGCTAGAAAGCTGAAGAAAGCCGATCGCACCCACGCTCTACAGTTTTGCTCTAAAGTTTGGTAGTCCTGTCCCCAGCACCCTCAGAATAACCACCGTAGCTGCTCTCTGTTCTGTTGCCAGAGCTAGTTTCCTTCACAAACCCGGTGTAAGCTTCCATCCCGTGTTCGCCAATATCCAAACCTTCAGCTTCCTCAACAGCAGAAACGCGGATACCCAACAAAGCTTTGAGTGCAGCCCAAAAAATCGTACTCAGCAGCACGGTCATCCCGCCTACAGAGATAATGCCGATTAACTGCGGTATTAGTTGATCGAAACCTCCGCCGACAAACAATCCCGCTTTCGGCCCAGCGGTATAAATTCCAGTTCCAGGGCCGTCAGAAAACAAGCCAACGGCTAGAGTTCCCCAGATACCGCAGACTAAGTGAACTGAAGTTGCGCCTACAGGGTCGTCAATTTTCAAGTTGTCAAAGAAAGTGACGGCGAAAACTACCACGATGCCGGCGATCGTGCCGATAATGGCAGAGTTGGGTATGTTGATGTAAGCACAGCTAGCTGTTACCCCGACTAAGCCGGCGAGGATGCCGTTGATAATCATTGACAAGTCGGGTTTGCCGAGGTAAAGCCAAGCTGTAATTGTGGCAGCAACTCCGCCGAAAGCACCGGCGGTGTTGGTGGTGATCGCAATGTGGGCGATCGCATTTGGATCGACAGCCATTGTCGAACCAGGATTAAACCCGAACCAACCGAACCACAGAATCAAACAGCCCAGGGTGGCAATGCTCATATTGTGTCCCGGCATCGCCACAGTATCGCCGTTGCGGTACTTGCCGATCCGCGGCCCGAGAAATGCAGCTCCCATCAAAGCAGCCCAACCGCCTACCGAGTGAACCACTGTCGAACCCGCAAAATCGTAGAAGCCTGCTTTTGCGAGCCAGCCCCCGCCCCAAATCCAGTGTCCGGTAATTGGGTAAGCAATGCCGACTAGCAGCAAGCTGAAAATTAAGAAATCGAGAAATTTAATGCGCTCTGCAACCGCCCCAGAAACGATCGTGGCAGCAGTTCCGGCAAAAACTAATTGGAAAAAGAATTTAGCGTTGAGGGGGACTCCCGTCCAATTTAAGGCAGTGAAAATGCCTTGATAGGCATCTCCTGTAGCGGGGCTGTTGTCAGCTACATTCCAGAGGAAATATCCGCCGCTGCTGCCGATAAAACCGTTGCCGTTGCTGAACATTAAGGCAAAGCCGATCGCCCAAAATGCGATCGTAGAAAGCGCAAACACAATCAGGTTTTTGGCCAGCACGTTAACGGCATTTTTCTGGCGGCAAAAACCCGTTTCCAACATACCGAAACCAGCGTTCATAAAGAACACTAGCATCCCAGCTACCATCACCCACATGGTATCCATCCCCACCTTGAGGCTGGCCAATTGTTCCTCGGTGCTGGGCTTGGGAGGGGTTTGGGCTACCGCCGCATATCCCCACATTAAGACGATGATGGCTGCTAAAGGTATGCAGGCTTGCCAACTCGGACTGAGGCGGGCGATCGCCCTTTGTATTTTTTTGAACCTGTTGGCTTTCGTCAAAAAGTTAGCTGCTGGCAAATTTAAAGACTCCCGCCTGAGTTGTTTAGAGTTTTTCTTTCCGACAGTCATTTTAATCATTGTCACCCTCTTTACGACTAATCAGCTCAGCAACATTCCGAAAATTTTCCAATTGTACTACAAAAGTTTAGAGATTATTTGTTCAGATTCAGATATTTCTGATAGCCTAGCTCTTCTAGCTGAGTTTGTTTTTTCATCACAGATTCGGACAAAGTTTTGCGGTAAGCCAGGACTCGCTCTAGTAATTCTGGCTGGGAAACTGCTAATATTTGAATTGCTAGCAAGCCAGCATTTTTAGCATTGCCGATCGCCACTGTTGCCACGGGTATCCCGGCTGGCATTTGGACGATCGAGTACAGCGAATCTACCCCTTGCAGGTGGCGGCTGGTTACCGGTACGCCAATGACGGGCAAGGGCGTTAAAGATGCTACCATGCCCGGGAGGTGCGCCGCTCCCCCAGCACCTGCGATAATGACTTTCAAACCCCGTCGGTGCGCAGTTTGGGCGTATTCCACCATGCGATCGGGGGTGCGGTGGGCCGAGATGATCGCCACGGCGCAAGGTACATTGAATTCTTCGCAAATTGCGATCGCTTCAGACATGGTTGGCAAATCCGAATCGCTGCCCATAATAATCCCAACTGTCGCTTGATTCATGCAATTTTAAGATTTCCAACTTCAGATCGATGCTAATTGTAAATTATTGTATTGCCTCAAATTTATAAATTTTCCCGTAAATAGTGATGAATAAAGCCACAACCCCAAATGCTACCCCCATAGATATTGTCAATGCTCGCCTCCCTGGTTGCAAAGATTTGCAGATGCTGGCGATTGACGAAACGGGAATCATTCAAGAAGTTTGCCCGATGGATGCCATATTTAAACGAATTTCTCCTCCCGATTTGCAAGTCCTTGATGCAGCAGGTGACTGGCTTTCTCTGGGCGGTGTTGATTTGCAAATTAACGGAGCCCTCGGTTGGGCTTTCCCAGATTTAGAAAGCAAGCATATTGAAGTTTTACCGAAAATTTGTCAATTTTTATGGTATCAGGGAGTCGATGCTTTTTTGCCGACTTTGGTGACAACTTCCCTGGATAAGTTTAGGCGATCGCTCTCCACCATAGCTGATTATATCCGCATTGCCAAAACTACGGCTCCCGCCAGCAATCAACCCAAAACAGCCGAAATTATCGGCGTTCACCTCGAAGGCCCTTTTCTCAACCCCCAGAAGCGAGGAGCTCATCCAGTTGAGTTTTTACTACCGCTAACTATAGAAAATGTCAAGCAAGTTTTAGGCGATTGTGCCGATATTGTCAAAATAATTACTTTAGCGCCGGAGTTAGACAGCACTGGCGAAGTAATTTCTTATTTGCAAAGTTTGGGAATTGCCGTCAGTCTCGGACACTCGCAAGCGACGGCAGAGCAAGCGCAGCAAGCATTTGCCCGGGGAGCTTCAATGGTAACTCACGCTTTTAATGCGATGCCGAGTTTGCACCACCGAGAACCTGGTTTGTTGGGAGCGGCGATCGTTTATCCAGGCGTAAAATGCGGTTTAATTGCTGATGGGAAGCACGTTTCTCCGACAATGCTTGATTTTTTGCTGCGTGCTGGCAGGTATGAAAAAGGCGTTTTTTTAGTGAGCGATGCTTTGGCTCCTTTGGGTTTGGCTGACGGTGTTTATCCTTGGGATTCCCGACAAATTGAAGTCAGAAAAGGTACGGCTTGGGTAAGATTAGATTATCACTCGCCCCTGGAATCTGCTACTTTAGCAGGTACAACTCTGCCACTGTTGGCGGGAGTTCAGAATTTGGTCAAGTGGGGGATTTGTGATGTGGAAAGTGCGATCGCCCTGGCGACTGATTCTCCCAGAAAGGCGATCCTCTTCGAGGGCTTTCCTTCGGATCGCTTCGCTAACGCTAACGGACTTTCCGGTCCAATCGGCAATTCGGCAGCTCAATTGTTGCGCTGGCACTTCAACGAGCAGACAAAAGAATTGACTTGGCATCGGTTATTCTAACTCATTGGTAATTGGTAATTGGTAATTGGTAATTGGTAATTGGTAATTGGTAATTGGTAATTAGTTATTGGTTATTAGTTATTGGTGATTTACTACCAAGGCCCAATGCCCTGTTTGGCCAATGCCCTGTTTGGCCAATTCCCTGTTTGGCAAATTCCCAATGCCCTGTTTGGCCAATTACCACCCAAAGTATTATAATATCTAACCGTTGGCAATAATTCAGCAGCAGGCAAATCGATGAATTTGGTAGACGACAAGACTATAGTTAAACAGTATTTTAACTCGACGGGATTCGATCGCTGGCAGCGAATTTACGGCGACGGTAAAGTCAACAAAGTGCAGCTAGACATCCGCACCGGGCACCAGAAAACAGTGGATACAGTCATCGAATGGCTGCAAGCAGACGGCAATTTGCCCGGGCTTGGTATCTGCGATGCCGGCTGCGGTGTGGGATCTCTGAGCATTCCTCTGGCTGAGGCTGGCGCCATGGTTTGCGCTAGCGATATCTCTGAAAAGATGGTAGCAGAAGCCTACGATCGATCGACAGCCGTTCCTGGGAAGCTTTACAACATATCCTTCGCTGCGCAAGATTTGGAAGCTTTAACAGGCAAATTTCACACGGTTATTTGTCTGGACGTGCTGATCCACTATCCTCAAGATAAGGCAGCAGAAATGATCTCACACCTAAGTTCGATCGCCCAATCGCGATTAATTCTGAGTTTTGCTCCCAAAACTTTAGCACTTACCGCCCTCAAAAAATTTGGCGAACTTTTCCCCGGCCCGAGCAAAACTACCCGCGCTTACCAGCACCGCGAAGCAGATATTATCAAAATCCTAGAAAGCAACGGCTTTGTTGTCAATAGAGCAACCCTAAATAGCACTAGCTTTTACTATTCTCGCTTGCTGGAAGCTGTGCGCAAATAGGATAAAAATATCTGTAAAAAAGCGACTTTATCATCAACGTAGGGTGCGCAGTGCGCACCTTTCTTCGGAGATTTAAATTAATAGACAAATTGCATTCATTCACCTTTATGTCTTAAAAATATCTGCGTTTATCCGCATCTATCTGCCTGAAATCTGCGGTTAACAATCAAAGATTTATGCAATAACTTTATTAATCTTGACTTACAGCCCTATGCCCTGTTTGGCCAATTCCCAATTCCCTAATTTTCAAACACATCGCTGGAAAACATCTCTGTCAAAGTCCGCAAGTAAGGTAAAAATACCATTAAATCTTCAGCAGGAAGGCGATCGGATATTTCCCAAAATAAAATCAGCAGCATATCCTGCACTAACTCCCAAGTTACATGAAGTTTGGGGTAAAGCATCACGCAAATTGGAAACAATTCTTGCTGGATAGGGCCAATGCTTTCTGCCAAAACGCACCAGCACAAATAGCTTTGAAAAATCTCGACATCCCGAATACCAGAAATCTTTACCTCGCGATCGCTCAAATAACCGCTCTTGCTGCGGTATCCTTGATGCTGGGCACTAGCTCTATCGTAGACTGCACTAGCAATCTGAGTCGTGTGCTGCAACAAATGCTGAACTGCTAACAGAGCTTTTGAATTCGGGGAATGATCCGCCGCAGCCTCATTAATCTCTCCGTGGGGAATGTGCAGGTAGTCGTCTACAACTTTTAAGTATGGTGCAAATTCCGATCGCTCTGACTCTGAAAGACATCCTAACAAGATTTTGCTAGTGTATTGAAACTCCAACGTCACAAATCCCAGCACTAGCGGATCTGTCTCTGAGTATTTCCGCCTCACTCGGACAATATCTTTCCCCACCAGCACAGACAAGCGAAAAACAGGTTCTCTATCGCCGTAAGCGTCTATGGCTTTCCCGTATAAGGTGCGAGTGTCGCGGGCAATTTCTTCACGATTAATTAAGCCCGGAGCGATCGCGTGCCGCTCTATTTGTTCCCCTAAAACCGCTTCTACTTTACCCCAAGCTATCTCGCTGGCTACTTTCAGGGTTTCGGTTAATTTGTCAACTATTTTGGCTCGATTACCATCAAAATTGTTTGATTCTGGGCTTTGAGGAATTTGCCGCTGTGCTTGGTTTTCTCGTGCCGCAATTGAACTGTAATATTTTTTTGCCCAGCTAACTGCTAAGGAAGAAACATTGACGCCTTTAGCTTCTGGCAGTTGGTGATTTTCCGAGCCTGTCATCTTGTGCAGGGCAAAACTCTGTGCCTGTTGAATTTCATCTGCTACAGCTAAAGACTTGGAATATCCTTGTAAAATACTTGTCATGAGAAACCTCGTTTTTTTATGAAGTAGCACCCGATCGATTCCCCTGATTATTAACTTTCCTCACTACAATTTTCGATATTTGTACGCTGACAGTCATCGGCCATTGTGCTTAAAATTATCAGCCATTTAGCTGTACTGCTTGCACTTTATATAAGTTGCACGTTAATTACGTTATCGATTGTGCGCTCGATCACATTGTAACTGTGATCGAGCTGGAAAGATTTTTTTATTTGCCTGTAAAGATGGCTAAAAGTAAATTTAATTAATCTTAAAAGCTCAAAATTAAAGTCAACTCTGCCTTTAAAAAAATACTCCTTGAGATTTTTTATATTTTTATTTTAGAGCGCTTTTGTAGATCGCCCTACATCCATCAAGAATCTAGGCTACATCACGATCGATCCGCGACTTAGATTGATTAATTTTCCGACGTTGAAACAATAAAATTATCTTCTGACTTGCGGTTGTTAGGAAACCTTAACACATTCCACTAGACGGCTTTATAAATAAATTATTAAATTTTAGACGGTCACAAAATTAATGTACGTTTCGTTAATCCGATGGCGAGGGTTTTGTTTCGAGCAGTTTTTTTAGCTGCCCCGTGAAGCAAGCGCAGCGAGTCCTATGAGCCAAATC
>JAYUGZ010000875.1:0-19242 GCA_043767465.1 Cyanobacteriota bacterium | reverse complement strand
CTCGATCCCCCTAAATCCCACTTAAAAAGGGGGACTTTGAGAGTGTTCTTGTCCCCCCCTTATTAAGGGGGGTTAGGGGGGATCGAGACTTGACTACTTAATGATTAACTGTTTCCTTAAACTTCTGGTACAAATTCTCAAATCCCTCCAATACAGCGGGTTGCGGTGTCGTTCCCAAACGGTTTTGATAGTAATTGCAGAACTCTGCGGCAGGATCGAAATTGTTGGGATCGATATTATTACTCTCTGTGGGTTCTAGCGCTGCATCTGGGTAGCGCGGCTCAATTAACAGCGCTTGGGAACAGATTTGGCGCACGCGATCGGCTAATCCGATTTGCGGGCTGTCCAGTTCGACAATTACCTTCAAGTAACCCGGATGATATTGATGAGCTTCTAAAGTAGCATCAAGATTGTCATCATCACATTGAAGCACTTTTAATGGTTTGTGGCAAGCCACAGGTCTAAATTCCACCTTAGCCTGACTTCCCGGCTCAACTTCTATTAAGCAAAATCCTTTTTCTTGTTCCGCTTCCCCGAAATCTAACTGAATCAAAGAACCGGAATAATAAGCGGGGGAATTCTTAGCAATGCGCTGGTGAATGTGGATGTGTCCGAGGGCGACATACTGAGCTTCGGGCGGCAGAGTTTGCGAGGAGAGCAGGTATTTTTCTCGCGTGTAATAAGCGACTTCGGATTTAGCCAAGCGAGCGCCGTCTATACTCATGTGTGCCATCAGCATATTCACAGTATTGTCGCGAAAATCTGTGGTTAAATTTTGCAGTAAGTCTGCTACAATTTCGCGGTAATCTTGGCGGCGGTTGGCATCGCCCGAGTGCCACAGAGAGTTAGCATCTAACAGTCTTTGTTCGGAAGCAAAAGGCATTGCTCCCACGCACAGTTTACCACTTTTTGTATTGAGAGTAATCGTGCCGCCGTCTGCCGATCGCCTGGGTTTACCTAAAGCGCGAACGCCGGCGAGGGATAGCAGTTGGGCGATGCTGTCGATGCGGGATGCTGAATCGTGATTTCCGGCGATCGCAATTGCGGGAATTCCGGCCGCTTGGAGTTCGCAAAAAAAGTGATAGGCAATGCGCTCAGCGTAGGCTGGAGGGTTGGGAACGTCAAAAATGTCTCCGGCAACCAACACGGCATCGACATCAAGGGCTTTGGCTTGTTTCAAAATCTGTTCCAGGGCGATCGCAATTTCAGAAGTGCGATCGATCCCTCGAAAACGCCGCCCCAAATGCCAGTCAGCAGTATGAATTATTCGCATAGTAAGTTCGGCAGTTG
Source organism: Cyanobacteriota bacterium (assembly GCA_043767465.1). Taxonomy (GTDB): domain Bacteria; phylum Cyanobacteriota; class Cyanobacteriia; order Cyanobacteriales; family Microcoleaceae; genus Microcoleus. The sequence continues at coordinate 17,952 of JAYUGZ010000875.1, read as the reverse complement.
ACAGTTGACAGTTGACAGTTGACAGTTGACAGAAGGAAGAAGACTTAGATAGTAAACTTGAGCGCGAGCCGTATTTTACGCTTAATTAGATGAATTAATTGATAGTGGATTTACTTCTAAGTGTACAATTTAATTTCAGACTAGATGTATTCTATAACTTATAATCAATCCGACGGGCGGTTAACTCGAATCAGCATACCTCTCAAAGTTTCCAGATTAGAAATAGCCTCATCAATCCGCGCAGCCAGCCGCTCTCTATTTGAATCATCTTTACAAACAATGATACCAGCATGGTCTGGTTGTAATGTGTGCAGCTTGATAAAATGACGGCGATTGAGTGTTAAAAGAGCGCGGTCAATACTCAATGCAAAAGCTAATACTTCTTCGTCAGGAATTCTTTGATTAGCATTTCCTGCTTCCTGTACTGTCAGGACATCGTGACCTAAAGTCCTTAGAAATTCCACAACTCGCCTTGGGTATTGTTCATCTGCATAAAAACGTGCCACTTTTTAATCCTCCTCATTTTCTTGAATTGCTGTTTCAATCTCGTCAGGATAAGCATCAGCATAAGCCCAAGCATTTGCCAAGTCAGCGGCACGCAGAGTTGGATAATCTTCTAACAGTTCAGATTCAGAAATACCTAAACGGCGAGCATTTACCAGCACCCAAACAGGAATGCGCGTTTGTCTGATACAAGCATCGCCGCCGCACACGCCAGGAGTCTTTTGAATTCCTGACCAAAAGTTGGTTAAGCTTTGAGCTAAAAATTGTATGGCTTGAGTCTTTTCTTCGGGACTTAGCGCCAGGAGTTGCGGTTGTAATTCTTTTAGTGTCATGTTCGTTATTCGTACTAAGTGGTAAAAAGTATATGTTTGGTACTCGTCAAACTATTCTAGCACTTGCTACCAGATTTATTCAGCCTATTTAAGTTCTAATTGTATGGTACGCATTACCAGCCAAGAATAGAGAATAATGTAACTCATAACTTCATTCAACAAATATAAAAACCTGCACTTTTAATCCTCCTCATTTTCTTGAATTGCTCTATCAATCTCATCAACGTGTGCCTCAGCATAAGCAAAAGCATTTACCAAATCGGCAGCACTCAGATCGGGATGACCTTCTAAAATATGAGCATCGCTAGCACCTTGACGGCGATAACTTATTAACAGCCAAACAGGAATGCGAGTTTGTCTGATACAAGCTTCGCCACCCATTACGCCGGGAGTCTTTTGAATTCCAGACCAAAAGTTGGTTAAACTTTGGGCTAAAAATTGTATAGCTTGAGTCTTTTCTTCGGGAGTTAAAGCCAGGAGTTGCGGTTGTAATTCTTTTAGTGTCATATTCGCAGTTGTGGATTTCATAAATATTAACTTGTTTTGGCATACAGGTATTCTAGCAATGACTAAATCAAAATTTTCACAGCACTCCTCCATCAATACTAAAGAAACCGGGTTTTTACTGATATTCAAGGTGGGAATCCAGTATTTTCGCAAAAAACCCGGTTTCGACGCACTCGTGGGTAAATTTTGTCTCATTCAATAGGCTTCACATCGTGAAACAGAGTATAATCTACCACCCGCCCGCCATCAGGCGTTCTACTAATAATATCTACAAACCGCATATTCCACATGATTTCCGCAGCTACAAAAGAATGTCGCGCGTGAATATTTTGCAAAACAGTTTCGTCAATTCCCATTAGCGTAATTACAATTTCTGCTTGACAATCGCTCAAATCTTTGGCAGTAAGTTTATACAAAGGACTGTTCTCATCAATTGCGTGCATCACCGTCCAAGTTAAGGCAAAAATAGGAGAACGACTTCGCATTAATTGCAAATCGTAAAAACGCCGCATAAATTCTCCTTCCGATGTTACTTCGTCGCGGATCAAAGTAGCTCGCTGCTGCGCTTCTAAAATTTGGTTGAAGCGCTGATTTCCGGTGCGGTACATCAGAGTCTGAACGCCGTTGAAAGGAGCGATTGTAGCTACGCGGCTAAAGATAACTCTAGCTGTTGGTCGAGAAAATCTCGAAAAAGCAAGTCCCGTCACCATTGCTACTCCCCACAAACCAAAAAATGCTTCGATCGCAACTATAGTATTAGCGTAATCGGTGCGCGGATACATGGCGCCGTAGCCGATTGTCGCCATTGTTTGCACGCTGAAATAAAAGGCATCTTTGAATGAACCGGCCCGTGCATTAGCAATGCAATCTCCTCCAGCCAAGTAAGCCAAGGCAAATAAAGAATTTGTAAGTACATACGACAGACAAATCAGCATGAAAAATTGCGGCCAAGAAAGAGTTAGCAGCCTGTGGTAGAGGTCGGCAATATGCAGGCGAGGTACTCCCAACTTGACAATATTTAAGGGGAATTGTCCTTTGCGAGTGACTAAACGAGCCTGTGGCGGGCGGTTGCGGTGAATTTTCATTGCGATTTGTAACTGCGGCTGTGTCAAATTGTAACTATTGCTTGGAGCGGAAAAACTTATCCTTTAGACTGATGTCTAATTCCCAAAATTACGATAAAACCGGAGTTTATAAATGGTTGAGCTTAACTGGCATGACTATATGGTGATGGTTTCTTTTGTGGCTTCTATTGCGGGTCTGGTGCTGCTGGGCGATAATCCCACGTCTGACCGGGCGGACGATTCCCTACGGGATAGCTTCGCTTCACGCACTTTGAGCGAAGAAATCTTGATCAAGATGAGCTTTACTTACTGGATAGTCTACTGCATCTCTGTTTTCGGGCTGAAACTTCACTTACCAGAGGATAGCTGGTTATTGCTCAGTTTGAAGCTGACTACTGTTCTTTCTTACTTGTTGACTGCTTCTAGCATACTCAGCCTGCCGCTGCAACGCATGGCTGTCCGACGAGTTGAAGAGTGAAAAGAACGGGTTTGTTTTGAGGAATTCAGTTTTTTTGATTGGATCGAAGAAGGACTAAAGTCCTCACTACAAACCTATTTGAGTTATATTACTACTAGCTGCGAGCTTGTTCACTTGTTTGTTATGTGAGGAATGCGGACATAACGCATCCAAAATGGCTGCGCTCCATCGGACTTGAAATTGCGATTCTGCTGTAGCTTTCCCTTAACTTCTGAAATATCAGAAACAATCTGGATAGTGCCGGTAATCAGGCCTTGGGCATTTCGCAGCGGTGCAGTCGAGATACGGATATCAATTAACGAACCGTCTTTCCGCCGCCGCCGGCAGCGCTTAGCCAGTTGCGCTTTCCCTGCCAATTCTGACTGAAACATGGCATTAAACTTTACGCTTTCAGCACTAGGAACGATCGGCAAAGGCTCGCCCAAAACCTCAGACTCCTGCCAGCCAAAAATTCGCTCCGCCGCCGGATTCCACACCGTCACCACAGTATTAGCATCGACGCCGACAACTGCCAGCGGCAAAGCTTTAATTAAGCCTTGTAAAACTTGATGAGTTTCGCATAATTTAGCCTGTACTAACTTGTGTTCGGTGATGTCCTGGCAAGCACCGTAAACACCCACAGCGCGATTCTCGGCTTCATCCCACACAACTTGCCTGCAATCCCACAGCCACCGGATTTCACCGGATTTTGTGACAATTCGATACTCGCTGACTTCCTTGCGGCTGCCTTCGCGAGACTGCATTTGATCTAGCAGCATTTCTACGTCGTCGGGATGAATGCAGTCAAATTGCAGACCCCCTGAAGTTTCGATTTCTGATGGAGTATAACCGGTGATGCGTGTAAAAGCTTCGGTCATCCACTCGCAGACCGATGTTCGATCGGGCTGTATGTTAAAAGAATAGGCAAAATCTGAGGTCATTTCCGAGATAATTCGGTAGCGAGATTCCGATGCGCGCAGGGCTGCTTCGGCTTCTTTGAGTTCAGTAATGTCTCTATTTGTAACAAGAACTGCTTCGATACTGCCGTCCGCACTCACGATGGGGCTAAAGATGTAGCTGCAATAATTCCTGTGGCCCGTACGCGGATTAATAAAGTCAGTTTCTGCTGTTAAACTTTGTCCTGTGGCTAGTATATTTTTCCAGCAATTATTGTGGAGTTTAATCAGTTCTGGTGGCAAGCCAATTTCTTCTAATGTTTTGCCTAAAATGCAGGTTTTTGACAGCGGAGTTAATTCTAATCCGGCGCGGTTGATATAAGTTAATCGCCCAGAGCGATCGAACATTAACAGTCTGTCCGGTGTAGTTGAGAGTACAGTATTTAGCAGCTTGCTTTGCTGTTTGAGCTGAGAGTGTATTTTTTGCAGCGCCTGTTCTGTGTTTTTGCGATCGGTGATATCTTGAAAGAACACCGATAAACCTTCTTCCGACGGATAAGCCTCGATTTCCAGCCAGATATTTTGCTGCGGGTAATATCCTTCAAATTTAACATTAACGTTATCAGATACCGAGCGGTAAAATTGCTTGAAGAAAATCGTGTTCGCTGTGTCGGGAAACTGATCCCAAATGTTTTTACCTAAAAGCTCTTGACGCTTTCTGTGCAAGCAATCCTCTGCTTTCGGGTTGACGTAGGTAAACTGCCAATTGCGGTCTAGCGTATAAAAGCCATCTGTGATATTTTCTAAGATATTAACGATTTGCTTTTGCGATTTTTCTAAAGCTGCTGCTGAGAGCTTCCGCTCAGTCATGTCGCGGGAATTGATGATGATGCCGTTGATGCTGGAATCGTGCAGCAAATTATTAGCAATGACTTCTAAATACACCCAGTTGCCGCTAGCGTGGCGTTTGCGATATTCTAGAGTCGGTGCAATCCCTGGCTGTTTGAGCAATTTGGCAAAATATACTTGCCAAGCGGGTACATCATCTGGGTGCAGTAAATCGCTGTGGAATTCGCCAATTCTTTGTTCGGGTTTGTAGCCTAAAATCCGCTCTAGTGCAACTGGACTTTGGTCTCGTATCCGCCCGTCAGCTTCAATAATTGTAATTATATCGGAAGAGTTTCCCAGAAGAGTTTGCAGTCTGGCTTCCCCTTTTGTCAGTGCCTGAGTCACCTTTTTGTACTGCGCCTGACTTTGCTCTAACTCTCTTTCTAACTGTCTAATTGTAGCAGCTTGCTGTGCAATTTCTGGGTGAAAAATTGAATTTACTCGCTCTCGGTTTGCTCGGGCTGCTTTAGGATTCCCAAGCAGCCCAATATCGACTGCCAATTCCTGCAAAGCTGTGGATAAATGGTTAACATTGCCGGTTAACATCGCTTTGTGATCTGCGGGCAGTTGCTCGATCTGTTCCTGCAACTTTTCCAACTGGTTACATACTTTTTGGATCATTGTAGTAAGCGCTCAAACTTGCGACGATTAAAAGATGTTATTCATTTTCGTAGCATACCACATTGTTGGAGTCAAGTGTCAAAAGAAATAAATCTTCAAGTTGAGCGGTAGAGCGTGAATTGCGATCCTAATTCCCCCTGGGGTGAAACTGATCGGTAATGCTAGAAAGTTTGACGTATAAATAAAATTGTTAGGCTAAGTTATATTACTGAAAATAGTTTTGATTTTTTAATTTTTAATTAAATAGGACTGACGCACTCCTGAGTAATATTCCGGGGTTTTTCAACCTCGGCAAAGGGTGAAAAGGAAGTTTTATCGTAAAAAAAACGCTGTTTCTGCGTCACTCCTGTACATGAAAACGCCAATCCTCATTCAAATTTTAGCTAAACAGACGGGAATCCCCACACTATATCGCTTCGATTAGTGTGGGATGAAAGGCGCGTGAGACGAGGATTCCACATCTTCGTGTCCTCGCCAGCATAGCGTGCGAGCAATGAAGGTGTGGATGACGACGCGCGTCAAATCTTTTCTTTATTTACCAAGATCATTACTCGACATAATTATTGAATTAATACTTGACTTTGTATAGTATTTCCTGGTATTTTATTACAAGCAAATGCGTAAAGGTCGTAGCGCAATGAAAGTAACATATCAGTATCAGTTCTATCCCGATACCAATCAAAAGTTAACCCTCAATCAATGGTTGAGAATTTGTCGCTATTGGTACAACAGACAACTAGGCGATCGATTTGATTGGTGGGAAAGAAACCGCACTGCTATAAATGCTTGTCCATTGGTTGTTAGTATATCTACTCCTCGCAAAAAGCCCAACTACTACTCTCAAAAGCAACAATTGCCCGCCATCAAAAAAGACCTAGTAAAAGTCTTCCACAGTGGCGAGCTTTTAGATTTTAAGCAGGTAGATTCAACAATTCTGCAAGATGTTTCTAAACGAGTAGATAAAGCCTTTGAACGGTTTATAGTAGGGGATAGTAAAGGTGGGCGATCTGGTAAACCCCGATTTAAAACTGAAGCGGATTACCGAACGATGACTTTTTCTACGGCTAACAGCGACTGGATTAAGTTGGTTCGCAAGAATTGGTTTTATATCCGACTGCCAAAGTTAGGCATCATAAAAGTTCGGATGCACCGCCCAATTCCCGATGGGTTTACCGTCAAGCAAATTAGTGTAACTAAAAAGGCTGACGGTTGGTTCGTTCAAATAATGCTTGAAGACTCTTTAGTGCCTCAATTTATTCCTGATAAAATTAGCCCAAACTGGGATAACTCGATCGGGTTAGATGCGGTACTACATGAGGATGTCTATTTAGCAACATCATCGGGCGAAAAGTTGCCTTCTTTAAAACCGCTTCGCAAAAACCAAGCTAAGTTAGACCGTATTTCAAAAAAGCGGAACAAACGGAAGCGTGGAAGTAGAGCTCGACGAAAATTAGCCAAAAAAGAAGCGAGACAGCACCAAAAAATAGCGCGTTCTCGCCAAGACTTCCATTACAAAACAGCTCACAGACTTGTCAAATCTGGAGCTAAATTCTTTTTTCATGAATATTTAAACTTAAAAGGCTTAACGAAGCGGAATAAAGTTAAGCTTTCTGGATGAGGGCAATTACCTCCCGAACGGTCAATCGGCCAAATCAGGACTAAATAAGTCTTGGTTGGATGCTGCGTTTGGTCAATTTTTCAAGACGCTGGAATACATAGCCGAAAAAGCTGGATCAGTCGTCGTTCCGCAAAAACCTGCTTATACCTCAATGCTTCTGTGCTATCGGAATGAAATTGTTTTCACCGATTGCGGTATGCGAAGCTATTGGGATGAGCAACATTCTTTAATGGTCGATCGCGATATCAATGCCGCGATTAATTTAAAGAAGTTGGGGTTGGACATTTTCCCCACAATAAAACGCCGTAGCGGGAATCTTTCTATAGTAGGAACTATAGATGATAGTACCGTAAAGGAAATTTTGCACACCCTTCATCGGGCTGCAAAGATGCCCACGTCATAACTGTACTCAGTTTGACGTGGGAGTATGTCACGAATCAGTGATTTTACGGATAATGCAGAAAGTTTGATATCAGCACGCAGACGAAAAACAGGCCTAAAAGCCTGTTCCACAATTACCGGACTTATGCAGAGACCGCGTTTTTTAACATAATTGCGTTATTTTAGCTCGATCCTGGCAAGGATCAACCGGGTTGAGACAGGAACAATACGGAAGTCCACAGTCAACAGGAGTTAAGTAAATAAACTGAAAAAACCGGGCTTTTAAACCAATATTCCTGACGAGGCACTACACATCTTTGTTAAAAAAGCCTGATTTCTGAATAAGTCTACAATAAAGATTAGGAACAGGCCTAAAAGCCTGTTCCTAGCATCAGGATTTAAAACCCTTAGAGGTTTTCTTTTGATCCTGCGGTTTCGACTTTGACTTGTGAACTTCGCCTAAAGCTTCCTGAAATAAGTTGTGCAGGTGCAGCGGAACACTGGCAATTTCGGGGAGTTCGGGTTCTAAGGGTTTTTTAAACTCTTGCAGTAGGGAATCTAAATCAGTCTCGATCTGAATATCTGTGCGTTCCAATACAGTTTGCAATATTTGTGATAATTTCGCTGGATTAACTTGAGCTAACCGCCGCCATATCCACACATTAATTGCCGGATCTTCTAGATAGTTGCGAACCAGCTTCTCGTAACCGGGAATGGTGGAAAAGTCCTCGGCTGTCAGCATTTCGGTAAACTGGCTGTAGTTAGACAAAAAGGTTTGTCCCCAGCGGGGATGAGAAAGCGCTGTCACTTTTTCGGCTTTTTTGAAGCGATCGGGCAATTCGACTTTCGGCGTTACCATTTTTGAGTTAGCATTGCTGTCGATCGCCACCTCAACTGCTTTAGTATCGGCGCCTGCTGCGGCGATCGCGACTGCTTTGATTTCTTCTGGATCGATTCCGGCATCTTCAACGATATCCGCGAGAGATTTACTTCCATCGATGCCGATATCAGCGAGGCGTTTTTTAGTCATTACCTCCTGAAATTCGGCCAACTGTTTGTTGAGGTGATATCCCGATAGCGTCACTTCATCGCTGCCAAAAAATTCGGTAAAATCGTCGTGATACTGTTCTACCGACTTCCAAGCTTGCTCTAACAGTTCTGGGGCGTCGCTGTACAGGTTATTTTTGTAATTTTGCTTGAAATTGCCGATCGCCACCGCCAACTTCGGCTTACCCAATTTCCCCATGGGAATCGGAGGCGCAGACAGTATCCACCAGTCATCGGTGAGAGGCGCAATCCGAGCCCGCAGGATTTCTCCTAACTTAAAGCGAGACATTTCTTGCAGGAAATTAGCGCTGTTGGGCTTGACAGCGTAGTGCTTCGCCGTCAGCCAGTTTGTCATATCGAAGCCGTCGGGGGAAATTCGAGTAATTTCAAATAAGCCGGTAAAGCTTCTGTGGCGCCAAGTTTCTAGCAAACTGATCTCGCCAGCGGTTAAATCCGGCTGACTTGCGACAAAAAGCTCGATCGGGGTTTTATCTCCGACTTTACCTTCGACGGTAAAACTGTCAATCACTTGATTTTGCTGAGCAATATCGTAGCGCTCGCCCGTCGAGCGAGCTGCTGCAAAAGCTTCCAAAGCTACAGCCAAATCTCCCTCAGCATCCAGCACAAAGTCAATTAAATTTTGCTTGAGTGTCCAAGCTCTTTCCAACATTGCATCCACAACTTATACCGATTTTGAATGAGAGGATTTAGATTAACAATTATCGGACTTGATCCAGCGGACGCTTTCACGCTCCTGCTGCGATTGCTAGCGCGGATGGCATAACAATCACAGAAATATGCGATCGATGCCTGAGTCCTAAATTAGTTTAATTTTAAGGCTAATTGTCAACAAAAAATGCCAATTTCAAACTTTTTTGTTAATAAGTTTTTTGGCGATTCAAGCCGCCAAACCAGCCTTGGCAAAATCTTGCTTCCTGAAAAAAACGATTTCCACTCAGTTAAAAATACCCCTCTCAGATGTAGAGAGGGGTAAAAAATCCCCAAGATAGGACGTACGGTTGAAACCGCGTCTAGACAAACGAAGTCCGGATGGTGCGCGGTGTCAAGAAAATAACGCGGTTTCAACCCCCCGGTCTTCTGACGGTATTAGCGGCCGTCTTTGTCAATGTCGCCAGGAACAGCCCGTTCTACGCGATCCCAAGCGTCGCGCGTGGCGTGCTTAGCTTTTTCCCAAGTCACATTCGACTTACCGCGATTTGTTTCGTAATCGCGCTGCAAATCGTTTTCGATCTCGTTGAAGCTTTTACCAGTACCGCCATAACGGCTGTAGCCCTCATAACCTGTGCGGTATGCAGGTTGATAGTCTTCGTAAGTTGTGCTGGTGTCGGCGTAAGTACGGGATTTGTGGTTGTTTTGCCAGTAAGTATCTTCTACCGTGGGGTCGATCGACTCTGCCACACCTTTACCCGCCAAACCGCCGCTAAACGCGCCCACAACAGCGCCTACAACAGCTCCCACAGGGCCGCCGATCGCACCGCCGATCGCAGCACCCGCAGCACCAGCACTCGCAGCACCGATACCGGTTCCCACGGGATGAGCGCCCGTTTCCCCGGACAGCGGGTCGAGGTTAGCATCAGGTTGCTTCACAGTTTTTATGTCGTCGCTCATGATATTTTTTTCCTTTTATCTAACTGCAACTTTTATTGAATGTATCTTTTTCGTTCCTATTTATTCATCTTCCTTAGGGATGAATCTGCTAGCTTCAAAAGCAGGGGAAGGGGAAAACAGTCCTTGATGAAAAAAGTGGTTTGATCTGCTACTCAAACGACGTAAGGTGCGCACTGCGCACCCTACATTAACTTGAGGATGAATCTGCTAGCTTAAAAAGAAGGGGAAGGGTTCGGGTTCGGGGAAAACAATCCCGGATGCAAAAAGTAAGTGGTTCAACACGCTACTCACACGACGCAAGGTGCGCAATGCGCACCCTACATAATTAGGTTCTAGTGAGTCCCGATCTCTGCTCTATTGTGTACTCACCGAAGCTCCGTATTTACCACCAACTTGAGTTAGATGAAAAATTGTTAATTTATTCCTTGCCCGTGACCTTTTCGATCAAATCTTCAGCTTTTTGAACAATGCTTTCTTGCGGGTGTTCTTGGTTGTATTCCTTTAAGCTTTCATCGTAAACCTTTTCGACCTTGGCAGGATTTTGAGCGGTGTTGACAATATCTTCGTAAGCTGCTTGGGGATTGAGATCCTCAAAACTTTCTGCGGGGTCAGTAATTTTAGCTTCTGGCTGCGCCTGACTGCTGTATTGACCTGCTGCGTGAGCCGTCTCATTTGGTGCTACCGCTAGACCAGCCAGAGCAATGAAAGCCAGCATACATACCAGCAAAATGCTTTGACTCAATGTTTGCCCGAGAGCTTTTAAAACCTGCTTCATATCAACTTCTCCTCGTATTTTGTCGCAAAAATTATCCTGTTTGTTATCCCGATCGCGCGTCAATAACCTCGGTTGAAGCAGCATCTTTGTCGCAGCTACCGGAGAGTGATCGAGCGCACAGGGATATTTCTGGTGATGTGCAACATACTAAGCGCCTGCTTGTTACTATTACTTCTACCAAAAGATAGATTAGTTAAACAAGCGGAACTCATCTTTTATGAGGTTGTCTGAGGGGCGATCCCCATTCCTACAAAAAACCCCATCTAGCGGTTTTCCTATCAATTTCAAACCCTTACTCTTCTCTTCTGGGCCTTTCTATGTGAAACAGGCATCCCGCTTGTCCTGATTCGGTTCATTAAAAAAAGCCCATTGACCAAACATTTCAACTTGCCCTAAAAAGCCTGTACAACTACAAAACAACCTGCTCTATGTTGAGGTTTCGGCTCTGCATAGCTCCTTCAAACAGCTCAGTAGAAAGAGCCTGTTCTACCGACCAAACCCCGGGTTTTGTTAATTTGCCCTCTAACATCAATTGAGCGATGCTGCCAGTACCGATGCCCGTAGCTGCGGCAGCATTTGGGTGTACTGCTGTCGATCGCACTTTTGCGGGTTGACCGTTTTTGAGGCCGCTTACTTGCGATCGCACGGCCACGCCCACACCGCTAAAATTATTGCTAACAGCAGTCATCCCGTAACTGACATAGGACAAAAACTCAATGACTGAATTATTTTTCAGCCAGCTATCCGGCCAGTATTTAGCAACAAACCAAGTCAAGTGATTGTAAAGGTCGGGAGAAGTGCCAAATTTAGTAATAACTGTTTTGACTGGGAAAGTTTCGGGCAAAGTAATCGCTTCGGGCATATCGAACCAGTAAACGCCTGTTTTGCCGTAGGGTGCGGGAAACTCTATCGTTTCGCGATCGCTGTAGGGTTTAATCTGCTCTAGTTTGCCATCAACCAAAACATCAAAAGGAGTTTGCAAACCCAAAAAAGTAGTGCGCATGACGGTAACACCCGCACCGCCGGAACCGCCGACAACATAACTCAAATGAATGTGTTCTGCGGTATCTAATTGCTCCACATCTCGGCGCACCATGCTGTTAGAAATTCCCGGAAAAATTCCCGTGTTGATAATCGCTGTCACCCCGGCATTTTTAGCAATTTCCCGGCAGTCTAAAGCTCGGCGAGTAAAACTGCGGCTGTCGCTGACATCGGTATAATTAACACCTGCTTCGATGCAAGTTTTCAACACGCCCGCGTCTCGGTAGTGAAAAGGCCCGGCACAGTGAACGACGAGGTTTGAGGATGAAACCGCTTGGTGCAAAGCAGCACTGTCTGCTAAATCTAAAGCTAAATAGCGCGATCGATCCGGCGGCAACTGCGGTGGAAGAGAGCCATTGGGGTCGCGTCCGGTAATAGTAACTTCTGCGTCGGTGTGGGTAACAAGGTCTTGAGCAACGCTGTTGCCAATTCGTCCCCGGCCACCGACAATCAAAACTCGGTTTGTCATCGCTCAAAAAAGGGTAACGCTAATATAAGCTTCTCATTTTAGGAGGGATATTTTCCATCTGCACAAAGGATGAATTTTTGATAAACAGTCGATCGTTGATAGTTGACAGTTGACAGTTGGTAGGGGCCGGGGTCTGTGAGTGTCCGCCCGTTTTGAAAGAGCGCGAACCAGCTCCAAATTTGGCAAAAGATGCTCCCGATTTACAGAAGGTGTTAAGTTCGAGCGGCCTTCGTTTTCCCTTGGTGAGGCATCAAGGAGAAGGAATACTCGCACACTAATTATACTTGACAATCAAGTTTACGATACTTAGGCAGAAACCGGGTTTTTTACGAAAATACTGTATCAAAGCCTTAATTTTATAAAAAACCCGGTTTCTTTGGTATCGATGCACCAGTCCTGTTTGCCAAAATTCTAAATTAAAATAGGACTTTAACACAACTTATTCGCAACCTCATTATGCGCTTTTTATCCATTTCCTAATTTTAGAGTTAAATTCTCGCTGTAATGACAATTTGTTAAACTCATCCTCAACAGTTGAAACAATTTCAAGGGTTCCAGAAAGTATTTCTACAGCTTTTGAGACTTGTCCGGCGCGAGACAAATTAGTAGCAATCGCTTCTAAACTCCGAATTTTTAGATAAACATTCTCTAGAGAATGAGCGACTTCAACAGCTTCGGCAAGCACTTCAGATGCTTTTTCCTGTTGTGCGGATTCCGCATAACTAAAGGCAACATTTGCCAACGCCGTAGCTTTTTCATGCTTATCGTTAATTGTTCGGGCAATTTTGAATGCTTGGTCAATTTTCCCCGCCTCAGCTACAGCGATGACATTCCTACCCAACCTGGTTGATTGTAGATGATTCATATCATGTATTGTTTGAGCGACCTGAACTGCTCGATCGTACTGCTTTGACGAGATCGCGCTTTCAACCTCCCAACTCAACGCATAGGATGAATAAAATTCATCTGTCATTATTTTAGTAATTCTTATTGCTCGATCGAATTGTCCGGCATCAGCATAATCGCAAGCGCTCCAACCTAATATACAATTTCTGTAAGATTCATTTTCTATTGTTTGAATAATCTTTAACACCCACTCTCGTTCTTCCGCCTTAGCAACAAAGTCAAAAATAGATTCTAAAAAAATATCGCATACTGAACTATTATTAATTTCATATATAGTTTGAATAACTTGAAAAGCTTGACCGAATTGTCCTAACTCAGCGCAACGATATGCGATTACTGATAATGCCTCGCTTTTGTTGAAATTATCATCTAGGCTGCCAGCAAATTGTATAGCTTGCTCAAATTGTCCTGCTTTAACGTAGCCGTCTGTGATGGCATTAAATGCCTCATATCGATCGTCATTATTTTCCGAGTGTTCGATAGTTTCTGTAAGTTGCTTTGCCCGTTCAAATTCCCCAGCTTCAGCATAATTTTTTATAACTTGAATCAAAGGAATGTTTTTCCAATTATCGATGGTTGCAACAATTTTTAGCGCTTCATCAGATTGTCCGAATTTGGCATATTCAACAGCTATCCTAGCTAGAGCTAATTCTTTTTCATCATTATCTATTATTATTTCAGCAATCTGGATTGCTTGCTTAAATTTCCCCGATTGAGCATATTTTTGGGCAAGCCGATTTAACACCAAGGCTTTGTCACGGTCATTTTCTACCAGTTGGGCAATCTCAAAAGCTGTATCTAGCTGTCCTAAATTTTCCTGGACATAGTAGGAAAGATGAGTTAACATCCAAGCTGGCTCTCGATCGTTTTTTATGACCCCAGCAATTCGGATAATCTGAGTCAATATCTCAGCAGCTTTGTTTGTTTGTTCTGCCTGACTGTAGCTGTAAGAAATATCGATCGAAGCCCGAGCTTTATAATAGTTAATTTCTATTGTTTGGGCAATACTGAGAGCTAAGTCAGCTTGTCCAGATGCTGCAACTTGAGACGCGATCGCACTTAACGCACAAGCTTGAAAATCCTCATCTTCTATGCCTTGTGCCACCAGAACAGCAGAACCGTAGTTTTCTACTTGAGCATAGCTGCGGATGAACGCATTTAACACTTGCTCTCTTACAGAAACTGAGCATTGAGGCAAAGCTTTAGGAATGTCATTCGGGAATGTTTGGGCTATCTGAAAAGCTCTCGCAAAATTTTCTTGAGCTTGCTCGATTTGTTCCAACTTTAGATGACTGTCGGCGATTTCAACCAACTCCAGAGCCTGAAAACGATCTTTTAAAAGTTGGGATGACATTACCTGCACTTCCTCTTGATTTGCTAACTATACAAAGTCATAAATAGGGACTTCCAGCGTGCGACTTGGCTGTTTTCCTTTCCAGATGATTTGCTGTAATCGCTCTACAGTTTCTGGTGAGAAAAAACGCTCTCCTGTTTCTACACACAATCGGGCTGGCACATTTTCAATAATGATAAAATTTCCATCAATTTCAAGAGTATAGTTAACTCTTTGTTCAATCATGGTTTCTTTCCAGACTTCATTGCTCATTTTGAGTTCTCCTAACTTTGAAATTCATCCACAGTTCAGCGCTCGGTTCGTATAGGGTAATAATTTTTATCAAAGGGCGGGATGGATAACTACACTGGATGTGCAAAGGTCGAGCTGCTAGGGTAAAACCCAGTATCAGGCAGCTTGGGCCATATTTGTCGTCTGGATAATCTTCGATAACTTCACCGCTTGAAATAGCGTCGCGCAGTTCTTGCACCCCGATCTGGCGGACGATGCTTTGATTCAGAGCGTGCTGTGAGAACTCAAACTGGCTTTGAACAATTTTATTGCGGATTTCTTCAATCATTACCAGGGTGCATAACAGCTTACGGATTTCCTTTTTATTTAAAACTTAGTATTTAATTATAAATAAAATCACCCTATTTTGCCACTAAGCTTACCAAAAGCAGTCAATCAATAAGGGCGGGGAATGCCCGCCCTCTTAGCTTCTAATTAATCCGAAACACTGACTTAGCCGTCGATTTCAGAGAATTAGCTGCATCGCTCAAAGTTTGCGCGATCGGCTGCTGCGAGTGCATGAAGACGCGAGCTGTATTGCGCCCGGGCATCCCCGAAATCGAGCCGCCTGGGTGCGTGCCCGCACCGGTGAGGAACAAACCGTCGATCGGCGTTTTGTAATTCGCCAACTCGGGTAACGGACGGAAAAATATCATCTGATCCAGCGTCATGTCAACGTGGTAATAGTTCCCCTTCAGCGCC
The DNA here is from genome assembly GCA_043767465.1 of Cyanobacteriota bacterium. Taxonomy (GTDB): domain Bacteria; phylum Cyanobacteriota; class Cyanobacteriia; order Cyanobacteriales; family Microcoleaceae; genus Microcoleus. The sequence continues at coordinate 2,491 of JAYUGZ010000875.1, read as the reverse complement.
CCCAGACGCTCTCCCAATTCCGCCGGACTTTCCACACGGCGCCCGATGATTGAGTTCTTGATATTGGGCGCGTATTCTGCTAATTTGTCAATGCAGCGATCGGCAACTTTGTTTTTCAGCTCATCCGTCCAACCCGTACCGTGCTGGCCGGTTCCTTCAGCATTTTCGATTTGGTAAGGAGCAAAAAATTCAATCCAAGCCGTATGGTGTCCCGGGGGAGCCATTGACGGGTCTCGTACCGTTGGAAACACGACATACATCGACGGATCGGAATCGGGGATTTTGCCGATCGCAGGCTGAGTATGAGCAATTTCTACGTGTTTCACCGAGTCTGCAATCAACACAGAACCCATCAAATATTCATCTCGGTGGTTCCAGCGATCGAATTTAGGCACTTCATTGAGAGCTAAGTCAATTTTGAGAATAGTCTCATTGTTATTGACAATTTTGCGCTCCAATCTTTCCCGCAAATTCGGATCGGCACTGTCAACATCGCTGGAGTCCATCAAGTGCAGAAACAAACGCTTCGCATCAATATTAGAAATCACGCCTTTGGTAGCTCGATATTCTGTGCCGCCTGCAACTCGAACTCCCACCGCGCGGCCGTTATCAACTAATATTTTCTCGACGTGCTGGTCAGTAAGTATAACACCCGCATAGGTTTTCACTAAATTGACCAGTGCTTGCACCAATGCACCCGTTCCTCCGCGCGGCCTCGCCATCCCGGGATTATGGCGCATTGCCATCATGATTGCGCCTACAGCAATGGTTTTTTGTGAAGGAGGTGCACCCAATTCTGCGGCCAGTCTTGCCAAAGGTGCTTTCAGAAATTCCTCATCAAACCACTCGTTGAGAATGTCCTCAGCGCTGGTAATCATCGTGCGAATAAAGTCGAGGGTTTTGTCTGGGGAACCGATGACTGAAAATAAGTCTTTTAGTTTGGCAATATCGTAGTTGCCGGCAATATCTATGATGGATTTTGGCGGGGCGTTAAACATCGGAATCATTGCACCTAAAGCGCGCTGCCAAAAATCTGTATATTCGGCGTATTTTTTAGCATCGCGCTCGTTGTAGCGGGCAATTTCTGCACAAGTTTTTTCTACGGAACCGTGCGCTAAGAAATATTTGCCGTCTGGATGCGGACAAAAGGCAACTGGATCGCAGTAAAGATATTCTAATCCGTATTTTTCCAGTTCTAATTCTTCTACGACCGGCCCTAAATGGATAAATTCGTGGTCGATCGCGCACAAATTGAATTTAAAATCTGGTAATTCGGGAATCGCAGCTTCGGTAGTCGCCGCGCCGCCAGGAACTGAACGTTTTTCTAATAAAAGAACGGTGTATCCGGCTTTGAGAAGATAAGACGCACAGACAAGCCCGTTGTGACCTGCTCCTATGATAATCACGTCATACGTTTGCATAGATGAATCTCTGGGATAGGATGTTTTGCTCATTTTACAAATGTTAACAACTTTGCGGGCTCTATCAATAGAAATAGATTCATCTTAATAGATTAGTTTGAGCATCTTACAAAAGATGGAGTTATTACTAAGTGTGGCTGTGCGATCGCCTTTCGTTACTCTTGAATTTACCGAGCGATCGCCCCCGCTCACTCGCGCCAGCATTATATCACAAGAAAGCAGTTCGGCAACGGATTTTTTAACGGATTTAACGGATGTAATTGAGAGAGGGAAGTTCGGTAACGGATTTAACGGATGTAATTGATTCCCAATTCCCGATTCCCAATTCCCGATTCCCAATTCCCGATTCCCAATTCCCAATTAGTACATTGAGAAATATTATTTCAGTTCTCGTAATGCCGCCTCAGCTTTTTGTGCACCATCATTGTTGCCTTGCTGGCGGTAAGTGTCTAGGGCTTGTTGAAAAGCTTGCATTGCGTCGGAGGTGCGATCGCGCGCTTTGAATGCTTTACCCATGTTGTAATAAGCTTCTGCTCGGTCTGGATCGAGCTGGATCACTCGCCGGAAAGTGATAATTGCTCCTGAGAAATCTTGTTTTTGTAGTTGAATTTCCCCGATCGCAGCGTATGCTTCCACTAAATTCGGGCGCACGTCAATCGCCCGCTTATAAGCTAAAAGCGCTCCGTCGAAGTCTTCTTGAGACTTCAGTAGTTCACCAATTTCTAACTGTACTTCGGGATTCCGAGGCTCTAGTTTAGCAGCTTCTTCAAAAGCTGCTATCCCTTCGGAAGTATTGCCACTGCGGAGCAAAGCAGTACCTAATTTTAACTGGACGCTGGCTTGTTTGGGAGCGAGTTTGGCTGCTTGTTTAAGCACGGTGACAGCACTGGCAAAGTTTCCCTGCTGGATCAATACTAAACCCATTGAAGAATAAGCTTGCCAACTTTTCGGATCGAGGGCGATCGCCTCTTGGTATGCTTTAAATGCACCGTTGTAATCTTTTTGCTGAAAGAGCACTACTCCGAGACCGATCCGGGCATTGACATTTTTGCGATCGAGCACAGCGGCCT
>JAYUGZ010000874.1:0-1096 GCA_043767465.1 Cyanobacteriota bacterium | reverse complement strand
TTTATCATTGAACTCCCAGTGCAGCAAACTTAAGTAACTCTGGACGCGGCAATGCCGTTTTCCTACAGATGAGAACCTCTAATTTCGGTAGTAGCAATATTTTTCATAATTGGGATGAGATTGCTTCGCCCTTGCACAGCGCGAACAATGACAAAAAATGTGAACAATCGCGTATTGTCTGAGAACAAGTCAAAAGATGCTTGACAGATCGGAGCGAAGACTATAAAAAAATACTTTGCTTTCTTAACCCGCAATCGCGGGTTTTATGTCGTGTAGCGAGTGTTTGAACCTGTCAGCCGAGAGCGGGGATTTGGCGGCGGATTTGATATAATTTCAGCAGCTTGAGACTTGGAAATGCTAAGGCGATCGAGCAGACTCGTGGTGGCGATCGCATATTTTCCGATCGATCGCACAGTGTCTTTTGCACAGAATGCTGAGGCAACGCCAACAGCTCGCTAGGAGTGTTTTTAACAATGGTTTCTCAAAAACGCGCGATCGCCCGCACCAGGGCCAAATTCGGTCTCCGTGGCGTCCTGGTGGTTCCCTTTGTGCTGCAAATTGTCGCTGCTGTTGGCTGGGTTGGCTATCTCTCTTACAGAAACGGAGAGAAGACAGTCAACGATCTTGCCAGTCAGTTGCAGGGCTCCGTCAGTGCCAGAGTTTACGATCGCGTCCAAAACTACCTGGAAACTCCGCCGCTAGTCAATCAAATCAATCAGGATTCTTTACCGCTGGGGGTGTTGGACTTCGAGGATTTGGAGCGATCTCGACCCTATCTCTGGAAGCAAGTTGTACGGTTTAGTTCGATCGGTTATGCGGGAATTGCCAACGAAAAAGGTCAGTACCTGCGAATTGGTTGGGTGAACAGACTGGCGGGAGCTGAGCAACCTCAGCTTGCCCAGCAACTGATTCCCGGCGGTGGCGACTTGATCTACTACGACGTTGACAGTGATGGAAAGCCGACCAAAATAGAGAGGTCTCAGCCCAATTATGACGTTCGCAAGCGCCCCTTTTACACCGTTGTTATTGAGAAAAAACAAGCTGCTTGGAGCGACGTTTACATTAATTTTGGCTACGGTTCGCTGCAAATTAATGC
>JAYUGZ010000873.1:0-7499 GCA_043767465.1 Cyanobacteriota bacterium | reverse complement strand
GGATTTAACGGATGTCACGGATAGAGGGAAGTTCGGCAACGGATTTTTTAACGGATTTAACGGATGTCACGGATAGAGGGAAGTTCGGCAACGGATTTTTTAACGGATTTAACGGATGTCACGGATATAGCGAATAGGGAATTTACCGCATGGATTTCAGCAATTAAGAACGTCCTCACGATGATCGGCGGTTGCTATAAAATTAAGACTTGAAAGTACCTGAACAATCAGGGGAATTCGGGAGGCTGCGATCGATCGCCAATCAGGCCCGATCGCAAACTAAGCAAAACTACCGTCGCAGATGAACCAAATCAGATTATGCTATACACAGAGATATCCGAGCCATCCTGGGCGCGGTACTCGTTCTTATAAAAAAACTAATTAGAAGTCGTCGGAGCCTTTAATATGGTTCAATTTCATATTCAAACAGATAGCGATATTCCAGCATCTACCCAATTATTCAATCAAATCCGGTTTGCGATCGCCTCGCGCCAGTTTCCGCCCGGGCACCGCTTGCCCAGCACCAGACAGCTAGCCATGCAGACGGGTTTGCACCGCAACACGATCAGCAAAGTCTACCGACAGCTAGAAAATACCGGACTCGTAGAAGCCCAAGCCGGATCTGGCATTTATGTCCGCGCTCAAGGCCACGAAGGCGGCAGCAAACTCAAATCCCCGATCCTGGATGAATATCCCCTTGCTAACAAAATAGTTCAAGAAAGTATGGATCAACTGCTGGGACAGGGCTGTACGCTCAACCAAGCCAGGGAATTATTTTTGGCCGAAATTGACTGGCGCCTCCGGTGCAGCGCGCGGGTGGTCGTCACAGCCCCCACTGAGGACATCGGCGTGGGTGAGTTGATGGCGAAAGAACTCGAACAAGCTCTGCGTATCCCGATTCAGTTAGTACCGATGGAAGAGTTAGGTACTTTTCTGGATCAAATTTCTTCGGGAACTGTGATCACTAGCCGCTATTTTATCGGAGAAGCAGAATTGATTTCGGCACCGCGTTCGGTGCGGGTGATTCCTGTAGACATCTATGATTATGTTCAGGAAATTCAGTTGGTGGCGGGTTTGCCGAAGGATAGTTATTTGGGTTTAGTCAGCCTGAGTCCGGGAATGTTGCGATCGACCGAAGTCATCATTCACAGCATCCGGGGTGAGGATTTGCTGGTGATGACGGCTTTGCTGTCCGATGACTACAAGATTAACTCGATCGTGCGATCGGCGAGAACAATTTTCTGCGACCAACCGAGTGTTGCTACAGTCAAAGCGGCGATTAACGCTGCCAGAGAGGATATTATTCGTCCCCCGCAACTGGTATGCTGCGAAAATTACATCGGCTCTAAGTCGATTAATTTGCTCAAGCGCGAGTTGGGCTTGGGGTGAAAAAGAAGGAAGAAGGAAGAAGGAAAAAGCAAGAAGGAAGAGGGGGAGAATGGGAGAATTGCCCAATTACCAATTACCAATTACCGATTCCCAGTTACCGATTACCAATTACCGATTCCCAATTCCCGATTCCCAAATCTAAATGTGGTGATATCAGACAGAGGAAAAAATATGACAGTAGCAGCGCGACAAAGCAAGGCACAAATTTTAGAACTAAAGTTGCAGAAATATTTGCAAGCAGCCGGATTTAAAAATTTACCGCTTTATATCAGTTGCGATTTTCAAGATGAATCTTTAACGGTGGTGGGAGAACACCCGCGCAGTTTAGTTCTCAAAGCCAAACCGACTTTTACAGTGCTAGAAGCAGCGATTCTGGAAATAGAACCGGAAGCTATTCAACAGATTGGACTTTGCCTAAAAATTACCGGGCAAAAACAGCCTTATGCTTTCCATTCTTTCACCATGCACCACCCGGTTTTGTCAAGACCCAGAACAGTGCAAGTGCTGAAAAAATCGGAGACTATCCCCGCAGCAGAAACCGGGATAGTTTTAGCACCAAATGCGGCGGAAGCAGCCGATGTAGCCGAGGAGATACCATTAGAAACGGATGTTAAAAATGCGGTTTTCGATGACTATTTCCCGGATTTTTCTGAGAGTTCCAGCAATTCCGATCCTGTATCTTTTAAGGTAGCTGCAATTCCGGCAGATATCGCAGATAATCCCTTCAATCCGCTGGATATGGAAGCGGTAACAGTCTCCCAAACACCCAAGCATTCACCGTTTGCGATGCTGGCTGCGGCCGGAATCGTCAGTCTGGCGGCGGTAATTTTGGCAGGCGGTTATTATTTGTTGAGCCGCCCTTGCGTCGTTGGAGAATGTACTGCATTAGCTAATGCTAAACAGTTGAGCGATAATTCGGCGAAGACTCTGAAAACTTCAAAAGTTGCTAACAGCCCGCTCCAAGCGCAGGAACAGCTAAAAGGGGCGATCGCACTTTTGGAACCAATTCCTGCTTGGTCAATTCATCGCGGTGAGGCTCAAACCGCCCTGGAAAGCTATCGGGAGCAAAGTCAAAATGTCCAGTCTGCGATCGATGCAGCGCGCCTCGCACAGTCCGCAGCCGGGAAAACGGCAAATCCGTCCTATTCTGCCGAGAGTGCCAAGGAAGCGCAGGCTCTGTGGCAAAGTGCGATCGCCCAACTCGGAGAAATCCCCAAAGACAGCTTAGTTTATCCGTATGCTCAGAGAAAGGCGAAGGAATACCAGAAGAATTTAGCAACGGGAAATCGGCAATTAGGCACAGAAAAGCAAGCAGAAAAATTGTTGCTCGCAGCCAAAAGTACAGCGCAAATAGCCGAAGCTAGGGAAGCAGTAGCTCAGACATCCCAGACATGGGGACAAGTGCAAGCAGGTTGGGAAAAAGCCCTGGAAACGCTAGCAGAAATTCCCAGCAATACGCAATCTTACCAACAAGGTAAACTGTTAGCTCCGAAATACGAAACCAAGCTTTCACAAGCTCGCGAGCGCCGAAATGTGGAAGGAATTTCGGAAAATGCCTACACTCAAGCTGTGACTTTAGCAGCGGAAGCTCGAATCTTTGAGGGCAAAAATGGCTGGTTTAAAGCATCGGAAAACTGGCGGAGAGCTTTGAGTTATGCGGAGCAAGTTCCGGCGGCTACTTCATATTCACAGAAAGCTAAACCGCTGATTGATTCCTACAAAATATCATTGCAGCAAGCAGAAGTAAAGTTGCAGGAAGAAAGAAACTTGCAAAAAGCGCGCACGGATTTGGATAAAACTTGCAAAGGGAATCCCAAAATTTGCGATTATACTGTTAGCAACGGTTTGATTGCAGTGCAGATGACTCCTGATTATGTGAAGAAGTTGCAACAAACTTTCATTCAAGCGAATAACAATAATTCTGTGAAGAGTCGCCAAGCTGTGGAAAAGCACGTTGAAACTTTGCAAAAGGCCTTGGAGGCGATCGCCGAAAACGCGAAAATTCCGATGCAGGTGTACGATGGCGATGGCAAGCGGATTGCGAGTCACGAACCAAACTAGCGCAATTTGTAGGGTGGGTTGATGTCGCTAATTAAATTAAGCCACTAATCGGTAAACATTTAACCACGACTAACCCACCAACCGCCACGTAAAGTCAAAATATGCGATCGCAAATTCCGTAAGGAACGCTATAAAAAGATGTTAGAAATTAAATGCTAGAAAAGGTCAAACTTCATAACTTCAAAAGTCATAAAGATACAGAAATTAATTTTGACAATTCACGCCTACACGCACTGGTAGGACAAAACAGTTCCGGTAAAACATCTGTTTTGCAAGCATTACATTATCTCAGTCTGCTTGCTAATTCATCATTTGCAAACATTTTTCAGCATGAAAGAGCGCCTCAATTTATTACAACAATTGGGCAAAATAATATGTCTGTTACTGTAAGTGGTTTTTTGGGATACAAATCTCGGACTGATTGGGAAGCTTCCTATAACTGGACACAAAGCATTAATCCTCCTTGGTTTCCGATAGCATCATGGAAAGTCGATCGAGAACCCGGAAATGTACAAGGATGGTCAAGTTCGCTGAGCGATGCTAAATATCCAATTCCTGAATCTTTGAGATACTCAGTTCATCTTAAGCTAGTAGCTACTAATCTTGCTAAAGCAGCTTATAGCGATGCAATTACCCCGCTAGTTAAGTTCGATGGTTCAGGGTTAGCACCTACCTTAGACTATCTTCGTGACGAAGCTCCAGATGAATTTCAATCTTTACAAGAAATGTTGAAACGGATTGTACCAGGTGTACGCGAGGTAGGCGTAAGACGAGCTAAGGTTATGGTTGATCGCCAACGCTTAATTGAAATCGATGGCAAATCTATCTCTTACGAAGAAAGTCAGGAAATGACAGGGCAAGAAGTTGTTCTAGACATGAATACAGGTAAGCGCATTCCAGCCCATGCGATTAGCGAAGGAATAATGCTCGCCCTCGGATTATTGACTGTTTTGATAAATCCCAATCAACCTAATTTAGTGTTACTAGATGATGTCGAACAGGGACTCCACCCAAAAGCGCAACGAGAATTAATCGCTGTTTTTAAAGAAATTATTCAACAAAACAACAACCTGCAAATTATTTTTTCCACCCATTCTCCTTACATTGTCGATGAACTTACTCCTTCTCAAGTTCATGTATTAAGTAACAATAACTCCGGTGTGACTCGTTGCAAACGATTAGATGAACATCCTGATGTAGAATGGGCAAAACAAACTTTGACCACCGGAGAATTTTGGGATGCGGAGGGAGAAGATTGGGTGATTGCAGGAGAAATTAATGATTGAGTTTGTGGTGATTGTGGAAAGTAGCGCCGACGCACGAACCGCTACTAAATTAGCCGATCGCACTTTAGTGCAAAAAATTGACTGGTTAGACCCTGAGATGCTGCAACATCTATATCAATGGAGTGGTTTAGAAGCTGGCACAGAGAATTCTTGCTGGAAAAATATTAATCAAATTATAGATAATTTCCAACAAAGCTTAGGATTCCGTCCTCCCAGGTATTTAGGTCATCGTAAAGATGGAGCATTAAAAGCTGATGGTGCAGCAGCTATAAAAATCCTTAATTTAGTACGATTTATTCAAAAAACACGAAACATTAAAGCAATTCTCTTTATTCGCGATTTAGATAATCAACCAGAGCGAAGAGAAGGTATTGAGCAAGCGCGTTCAGAACACATCGATCGACCACCTAAATTAGCAATTATTATCGGTACAGCCGACAAAATGCGGGAAGCCTGGGTGTTGAATGGATTTATTCCATCTAATGCAGAAGAAAAACAAATTCTGCAAAAGATCACAACCGAATTGACGTTTAATCCTTGCGAAGAGTCACACAGACTGCGCTCTAATTCATGGGAAGATGGCGATCGCATTAGAAATCCTAAAGTTGTTGTCGAAAAGCTAACAGGTAGCAAAATGGAGCGCGAACAACAGTGCTGGGAAGAGACGAATCTGGAACATCTGCGAGAAAAAGGTGTTCAGACTGGGTTGACATCATATATTTGTGAAATCGAAGAACAATTAATTCCCATCATTGGATCTGCTGAGTAAAAGAGTAGGGTGCATAACCAACGCCGCGAATTTCTGTGGGTTCATCCAGATTTTGTGGATGAGTATTAAGTTTCGGGATGAATTTCAGAGAGAGAGTCCGAGTTGTGGGACGAAAATCTAAAATCTTAAATCTATTGACGGCGGCCCCAGAAGCCGCTACGCTGTGAAATTAAGGCTGCTTTGCTCGAAGATGAAGCAGCCACGATCGCCCGAAAATCTAGTTGCACTGCCCGAAGCTGTAACCAGCAGCTAAGGACAGCTAACCGCCAAACTGGTACGAGCAGTCTGGAGGCTGATCGAGAATCTTAGCATTCTCTGTAGCCGCCCTGCCTTTTGTTAGTATGCGGGGCGGCTGGGTTTTTGGGTTTTCCTCCCAGAAAACAACCAAAAACCAGGAGACCATAATTATGTCACAGGAATTCGTGCCTGACGATAACTCTTCCGTGCAACCAAATGACGGCTGTGCAGTATCAGAACAGGAAATCGTGCAGATAACCGTTGTCGGTTCCCAGAAAGCCGTATTAGAAACCATCCACACCTTGTACAGACTGGGATTCGCCCCCGTCGGCGATTGGAGTAAGTTGCAGCGAGGCCCAAAGCCGGGACAATTTATTAGCGTTTTGATCAAACGCAAAGCCTAGAAATTGACCTAGCCTCAAAGGTTATATCAGCGCGCGGTTGAAATACACGACACGGCGATGAAATACAGGACACGGCATTGCCGTGTCCCTACCCGATATCGGTATTTCCAGCAATTTTATCCTTCAGTCAATCCTGCTTGAAAAATCTGTTGTGCCGTCAACTTCAACTCTGGAAAAGTTGGCGACTCAATCCTATCATCTCCCCGAAATTGACTAACTTCATACTCGCCATCAATCAACCGATAAATCGAAATAGTCGGCTGCTTGGGATTCCCAATAAACCTGCGACCACCCAAACCGAGATAATCCACAATCCAATATTCAGGAATCCCAATTAGTTCGTATTCACCTACCTTTTTTATGTAGTCATCTTGCCAATTCGTGCTAACGACTTCAACAACCAGCGGAATTGATGCTCCTTGAGTTACGGTTGAGAATTTTTTCCACAGAGGTTCTGATGCTAAGTTGGGGCGATTTAAGATTAGAACGTCGGGCGAATAAGCAGATTCGTTTTCTGGTGGCTTAACTAATGCTTGTCCGGGGATGAAGTACGGAAGGTTTAATCGATCGAATTCCACAGTCAATTTTTTTGCTGAAAAGCCGATAACTTCTTCATGGTCTCCTAATGGCTGTGACATTTCAACAATCTCTCCATTGTGCAGTTCGTAGCGTCCGTTTTCTGGCTTCCATTCCGCAAATTCTTCAAAAGTTAGCGTTTTAGTTGCTATTTGAATCATGGCTATTCTCCTTGGTGATGAATCGGGCGGGCTAGAAGCCCACCCCACAAGATAAACTCACTCTTTGTGGAACAGGCCGGCGTCGCCTGTTCAAGAAAATAAGGCTAAATACAAGTTCTTACCTACATCATATTACCAATTATCAATGGGTGCATCTGGTTTTTGAAGAGGGCGAAGCATGACCGGATATAAGTTATTAGTTATAATCCCATATTGACTACTGTCATGCGATCGCCCATACAAACATATTTGCCAAAACCAGATGCACCCATTATCAATGCCCAATGCCCAATGCCCAATTCCCAATGCCCAATTCCCAATGCCCAATGCCCAATTACCATTTTATCAATTGTGCATCTTCATTGAAAAATCTGCGGCACAATCCCTCAGTCAATAACAGAGTTGCGATTAAAGTTGCCAGCGCTAACACAAACATAATTAAAATTTGGTAAGATGCTGCATCCAAAGGACTGACACCGCTCAACATTTGACCTGTCATCATTCCCGGTAATGTCACAATTCCCACGACTGTCATTGTATTTAATGTCGGGATTAATCCAGCTTTGATCGCGTCTTTGCGGTACTGTTTTACTGCTTGCTGCGGTGTCGAACCTAA
>JAYUGZ010000872.1:0-1096 GCA_043767465.1 Cyanobacteriota bacterium | reverse complement strand
TCAATTTGGGAAACAGCATCATCGGCATTGTTTTGATTGAGAGTTTGTTCGACGCTAAACCTGCTAATTTCTGAGGGAAACAGATTCGGGATATTAGCGGGTACGGGATTTTGGACGAGGGGACTTGGTGCAGGATTTGGAGCAGGCGCAGGCGCTGGAGCGGGTGCAGGCGCTGGAGCGGGTGCGGGAATTGGTGCGGGGGCTGGAATTGGTGCAGGGGCTGGGATTGGTGCGGGGGCTGGAGTTGGCGGCGGAGTGATTTGAGGAAGGTTTGCTAACCAATTAGGCTCGATCGCCGCAACTGGTATTTCAACAGGCGCAGGTGCAGGCGTCGGAATTACGACTATCAATCCGTCCGGTTTTTCCGAAAGAGAAGAACCGCGCAAGGGCGCGTTTTCCGGCGGGTTTTCCGAAAACGGTATGAAAGCAAGATTCGGTTTTTCAATGACTGGTAATTCGATCGATATTTTTTTGTTTGGATCGGAAAGTTCCCACCAAAAAGTATTAGTTCCACTTTCAGGATTTAGGGTAATCGTGGTTTTAGCACCCAATAAATCGCCAATTAAAAAGGCTAATTGCTCTTGCGGATTTTGACTTGCTGCGGGTGCGGGAACGGGTGAAATCAGGGGTGCAGGTGCTGGCTGAATTGGTTCTAAATTCAGGGTTGCTGGGGCTTGAGGGGCTGTGAAAGTTGGATTTGGTGCGATCGAGATTTGAGGTGCGATCGTAGGTTGAATGGCGCTCTGTTCGGTGAGTATCGAACTTGAGGGAATTCCCGGCGCGACAGGTATGCGATCGATCGCCCCCGGTGTTGTTGGCGTTGAGGGCTGTGTTGGGCGCGATCGGGCTGGTATTGTGGATGGATCGGCGGTTAATGGTAGTCGAATGATGAGGGGAAAACCTGGTATGGGCGCGGGTTCGGGAATTGGTGAGGCAGTGGTTTCGAGTATTGGGGATGGAGGCGCGATTGTTGCGGGAGTTTCAATTGCGGGAGTTAGGGATGGAGTCGCTATTGGCGCGGGAGTTGCTGCGGTTGCGGGTGTTGGGGATGGAGTCACCCTTGTTACGGGAGTTGCTACGGGCGCTGGGGATGGAG
>JAYUGZ010000871.1:0-3038 GCA_043767465.1 Cyanobacteriota bacterium | reverse complement strand
CATAGAGCGTTTCGAGCAGGATTTGTACACGAGAGTGTAGGCTTGGTCTGTGGAACGAAACCTCACAGCATCGGAGTGTTTGGTTTCACACAAGTTCTAGCCAACCGACTGCTCGCTACAGTTCACAAATTCTGCAATAATTACTACAGCTAAGTTTAATGTAACATTTCTACACACATTCTGGCAACGAGTTACGAGATTGGGCGAAGCGAAGCGGAGGGATGGGCCTGCGCAGGGCGAAGCGAAGCGGAGGGATGGGGCATAGCAATTAACTAATGACTAATGACTTCCCTTAAGTTACAGCCTTTTCTAATATGAGCTTCGCCCGTTTTACCACTGTCGGAATCTCGATCGGATAATCGCCGGTGAAACACGCCGAACAAAAACTTTTCGTGTCTTCGTTAGTCGCACTCAGCATTCCTTCCCGGCTCAAGAAAGCCAAGGAATCCACCCCAATTTGAGCGCCGATTTCGGCGACTGACTTGGTAGCAGCAATCAACTGATCTTGATTGTCGGTATCGATACCGTAGAAACAAGGGTGAGTTACCGGCGGCGAAGAAATTCTCATGTGAACTTCCGTCGCGCCCGCATCCCGCAAAGCTTTGACTATTTTGCGGCTGGTAGTCCCGCGCACAATAGAATCGTCGATAATAATTACCCGCTTTCCTGCCAACACATCTTTGAGAGGGTTGAGTTTCATGCGAATTCCTGACTCCCGCATTGTCTGAGTCGGTTGAATAAAAGTGCGTCCGACGTACCGATTTTTAATCAATCCTTCGGCGTAAGGGATACCGGAAGCTTGAGAAAAGCCGATCGCCGCTGGGATTCCAGAATCGGGAACACCGATGACTATATCAGCATCAGTCGGAGATTCTGCTGCCAACAAACGCCCTAGCCGCAACCGATAGGTGTACAAATTTTCACCTTCCATAATGCTATCGGGTCGAGCAAAATAGATCATTTCAAAGACGCAAAGTTTGCGCTTCTGCTTCTGACTCCAGTGGAAAGAAGCCATACCTTCCTCTGTAATCCAAACCAATTCTCCTGGTTCTACATCCCGCAAAAATTCCGCACCGATAATATCTAACCCGCAGGTTTCCGATGCTAAAACGTAGCGTACCGGAGTTGTGGGGAGAGTGCCAATTACCAGCGGACGGACACCGTAGGGGTCGCGGACTCCCATCACACCTTTCGGGGTGGCGATCGTCAAACTAAAGGCTCCTTGGCACATAGCAAAGGCACTGATCGCAGCTTCCAGCCAGTCTTTACCCTGGTCTACCTCCCAACCGATCGCCACTGCGATCGCCTCTGAATCCGTCGTGCTGACAAACTCGCAATTGCGAGACAGCAACTCTTCCCGCAATTCTTTAGTATTGACAAGATTTCCGTTATGTGCTAGTGCCAGACTTCCCAAACGGGTTTTGACAACCACAGGTTGAGCGTTGATCACCCGCGACGAGCCGGTAGTAGAGTAGCGAGTGTGTCCTACGGCTAAGTTACCGGGCAAGTGACCTAAACTCGATTCGTTGAAGACTTGGGAAACCAGTCCCATATCCTTGTGCAGGTGGACTGTTTCACCCTCAAAGGTAGCAATTCCTGCGGATTCCTGACCCCGGTGCTGCAAGGCATACAAACCGAAGTAGGTCAACTTGGCGACATCTTCACCCGGCGCGTAGATACCGAAAACGCCGCAAGCTTCCTCTGGCTTGTCAGGTTTGCTAGAATGCTCGTCAGCCTCGAAGGAATGGTTGGGAATCATAGATGAGTTGGCTCGTAATAGGTAGGGTAGTATGTGAGCGGGACAAGTTCACCGGTGCGTTCTGTTCGGGAAGATGTCGCATAACTTAACACTTCCTTAATGTTGCCACGGATCAGACATTAGATTTTAGATTTTAGATTTTAGATTTTAGATTTACTCCACAGATGTATCTGAGAGATTGCACCTTAGTCTAAAATCTTGATCTCTCCACGACGATTGTCGGGGAGGCTCGTATCTGTTTTGGGGCGTCCAAATTCTGTAGCATTCACACAGAAGCTATGCGGCGTTCAATGGCATTGTAGTATCGATCGCTCATATCTGAGATATTAACTTCAATTAACGCCAGGTTATCGGTAGTAAAAACCCGCAAAGACGATTCGGTACTGCAAACTTTGCCGATTTTCTGCCACTTGGCGGCTAAATTCTCCTGCAAATAGGATGTCCAAGCAGCCTCGTTGGCTGGACTCACCGACACTAAAATGCAGTTACCCATTTCGCCAAACAACAGTTCATCCCAACGCTGAGACTGTTGTGAGTTGGGATACAGATGGATGGAGGCTCCCAGTTTAGCAGAAATACAGCATTCCGCTAGGGCGATCGCGATTCCTCCCTCCGCACAATCGTGGGCTGAGCGTACCCAACCGCTGCGAATGCCATCACGACAAGCTTTTTGCACTTGTTTTTCCAACTCAAAATCAATAATTGGAGGCTTACCTGCGATCGTACCGTGAACCGCAGCCAAATATTCCGAACCGCCCAGAGTCGGAAAAGTTTGCACATCAGAATTTTCCGATGATGCACCAATTCCCAGCAGATAAATTAAATCTCCCTCTTTTTGCCAAGCTTGGCCGCAAATCTTCGTCAAATCTGGAATCAACCCCACCATTCCGATTACCGGAGTCGGATAAATCGGTTGAGGATTCCCCTCAGCATCAACCGTTTCATTGTAAAGAGAAACATTGCCACCTGTTACCGGAGTGCCCAACTCGCGACAAGCATCAGCAATCCCGCGACAAGCTGACGCTAACTGCCAATATCCCACAGGCTTTTCGGGACTGCCAAAATTAAGATTATCAGTCACAGCTAAAGGTTCAGCACCAACACAACTTAAATTTCTTGCAGCTTCGGCAACTACCGCCTTTGCACCTTCATAAGGGTCAAGATAAACATAGCGAGAATTGCAGTCAACCGTTGCAGCAACTGCCGGAATAACCCCCCCCGGCCCCCCCTTGCTAAGGGGGGGAGTCAATTCTGGATTTCCCCTACCTTGTGCCTTTTT
>JAYUGZ010000870.1:0-7527 GCA_043767465.1 Cyanobacteriota bacterium | reverse complement strand
GCATTGGCGCAGGCCCACAAAGTGGATGCCCAAATCGCAGCAGGCGAGGAAATTGGGCTGTTGGCCGGCATCCCGATCGCCGTTAAAGACAATATGTGCACCAACGGCATTCCCACAACCTGCGCTTCTCGGATTTTGGAGAATTTTGTGCCTCCCTACGATGCAACCGTCGTGTCGAAACTCCACGCAGCCGGTGCGGTGATTGTGGGTAAAGCGAATATGGACGAGTTTGCAATGGGGAGCTCGACAGAAACTTCTGCCTACCAAGTTACCGCCAATCCTTGGGACTTGGAGCGTGTGCCCGGAGGATCTTCTGGCGGTTCTGCCGCAGCGGTGGCTGGCGGAGAATGCGTCGTGAGCTTGGGTTCGGATACTGGGGGCTCGATCCGTCAACCTGCTGCTTTTTGTGGCTTGGTGGGGATGAAACCGACTTATGGGTTGGTTTCTCGCTACGGTTTGGTGGCCTATGCTTCTTCTCTCGATCAAATCGGGCCCTTTGGCCGGACTGTTGAGGATACGGCGATTTTGTTGGGGGCCGTCGCTGGTTATGATCCGAGAGATTCCACGAGTCTCAATGTCCCAATTCCTGACTACGCCGAAGCTTTGAGACCCAGTTTGCGACCCAAGGGTCAGATTAGAATTGGTGTAATTAAAGAAACTTTTGGGGTCGGGTTGGATGCGGCGGTGAAAGATGCTGTGACTAAGGCGATCGAGCAATTTCAACAATTGGGCGCAGAAATTCAAGTCGTTTCTTGTCCCCGGTTCCGCTACGGTTTACCCACTTACTACATTATTGCTCCCTCGGAAGCTTCGGCAAATTTGGCGCGATATGATGGAGTTAAGTACGGTTTCCGATCGCCCGATCCCGACAATCTTTTGGATATGTATGCCAAAACTCGCTCTCAAGGGTTCGGTGCGGAAGTTAAACGCCGGATTGCGATCGGTACTTACGTGCTGTCGGCTGGATATTACGACGCCTATTATCTCAAAGCTCAAAAAGTTCGGACTTTGATTAAAGAAGACTTTGAAAAAGCTTTTTCTCAAGTTGATGTTTTGGTCTGTCCCACTGCTCCGACTACGGCTTTTAAGGCAGGGGAAAAATTAAACGACCCCCTGAGTATGTATTTGTCAGATTTGATGACTATTCCGGTGAATCTTGCTGGTTTGCCAGCCTTGAGTTTGCCTTGCGGATTTGATGATAAAGGACTGCCGGTGGGTATACAACTGATTGGTAATGTTTTGCAAGAATCTCGGCTGTTTCAAGTGGCTCACGCTTACGAACAGTCTACGAATTGGCACTTGCGCCGCCCAGAATTGCATTAATTTTTGAAATTCGGCGGAAGGCGGCCGCGGAAGTTAGTAATCGATCTTGGCTAATTATGTGAATTAATCATTGACTGTTAGCTTTTAACCGAGCTCTAATTTCCCGCGCCGTATTTTCTATGAACAAGTTACTGGTATTTCTCTGCTCTAAATCGCTCATAAATTTTGGGATAGTTTTGGCGATCGCTTATGCTGCTGGTTGTCTAATTCTATTTGCAGCCCAAGGTAAGTTTATTTTTTTTCCGGTGCGGGCGATCGAAACTACGCCAGATGATTTTCAGTTGAAATATCAAGATGTTTGGCTGCCAATTCCAGCTAAAAAAGACGCGGTGGAAACCGTGCACGGGTGGTGGATTCCTGCCTGGGATACCCCCCCCAGCCCAGGGCGGGCACGGGGGCACCGCCCCTACAATCGAGGGGAAGCAAAAAATTCGGTTCCGGTTCCCCCCCTTAACAAGGGGGGGTTAGGGGGGGTAGTTTTGTACCTGCACGGGAATGGTTCAAATGTGGGAGCAAATGTGGAACACGCTAATCGATTTCATCGGTTAGGTTTGTCAGTATTTCTGATTGATTATCGCGGTTACGGCAAAAGCCAGGGCGATTTTCCGAGCGAATCTCGGGTTTATGAGGATGCTCAACTTGCTTGGGATTATTTGGTGGAACAGCGGGGGATTAACCCGCATCAAATTTATATCTACGGTCATTCTTTGGGAGGGGCAATCGCGATCGATCTAGCAGTGCGCCACCCCGAGGCTGCGGGGCTAATTGTGGAGGGTTCTTTTACTTCGGTGCGGGCAATGGTGGATTACCAAAAACCGCAGTTTGAGATGTTTCCCATCGATTTGTTGCTGAGGCAGCGGTTTGATTCTCTGGCGAAAGTCGATCGGCTGCAAATACCTGTGCTGTTTATTCACGGGACTGCTGACAGTGTAGTTCCAGCCCAAATGAGCCAAAAACTGTTTGATGCAGCACCTGAACCCAAACAGCTTTACATGGTTCCAGATGGAGGCCACAATAATGCGGCACAAGTCGGCGGTGCAGAATATCTGCGGGTAGTGAGCAAATTTTTAGGTACTTCCAAGTAGAGAAAAGCAGTTGTATAGCAAGAAACCGGGTTTCTGAGTTGAGTTTGTAGTAGTTAGTGACGCATCGGGGGCGAGAAACCGGGTTTCTACGAGTTTTGGGTTGGGTAACGAGAAATCTGCAAAGAAACCCGGTTTCTGGGTTCGCGAGTGCGATCGCCCAGAAGGAAAAAGGAAGTTATCGCGATCGTACCGATTAATTGAACCTTAAAACATTCAGCCACCAGTCATTAACGGCACGGCAGTAATTGCAGTAATTGTTCGAGCTAATCGGTTGTTGTTTGTTAACTTCGCAACCTCGGCGAGATATTTTTCGGTTCGGCATCCGGGCGCCGCATAAATTAGCATCTGTAAGATTGGCTTTGTTCAATCTCGCATCGCTCAAGTCGGCGGCTCTCAGGTCTGCACCGCTGAGATTTGCACCGCTTAAATCAGCTTCTTTGAGGTCTGCACCGCTGAGATTTGCACCAGTTAAATCGGAATTTCTCAGGTCAGTTTGATTGAGTTTAGCGGCGCTCAAATTACTGCATTTTAAGTTAGCCAATTGGAGGGATGCGTCTCGAAGAGAACTCTCGCTGAGGTTGGCATTTTCTAAGTTGGCTCCCCTGATGTCTGCCCTGCTCATATCGGCTTTACTGAGATCTGCGTCAGCCAAAGAGGCGTTTCTCATGTTGGCATTATTTAAATTAGCTTCCATTAAGTCAGCCGCCGTCAAGTCGGCATCAACTAAGTCGGCTCTGCTGAGAGTGGCGCGGCTCAAGGAAGCACCGAACAAATCTGCACGGCTTAAGGAAGCGCCAAATAAGTCGCATCCGGGACATCCTCTTGTTGCTAGCAGCCGCTTGATTAGAGACAGATTTTGAGCTTGTAAGGGAACTGCTGCGCAAAATGGGAGTAGCAGTATTGCTGCGGCCAGAATTGTCAGTTTAATTTTGGTCATAAGGTGTTGCGCATTTAAATTGTATATTTCAATTACTTATTCCCTACTTGTCAAATCATCTCCTCATCTGACTCTCTCCCCTGATCCCTCTCTCCCCTCTTCCCGAATCCCCTCGAACATAACAGACTATGTAGATGCAAGCAAAGCTTAGTTGAGGTAAATCTTGTAACTGCCTCTCATCACCTAGTTTTCTGCTGGAATGACGCGCGCGGGGCTAAACACTGGGTTTTTTTGTGAATTTTTCGCTGTCAAACCCAATATTCTTAGCAGAAACCGCTTATTTTGCGTAAGTCCTAGTCTAGTGCATTGACGCGCCTCGACGGTGTAAGGTTCGCCGACGCTCGCACTTGCGGATATTACTTACGTCTTTGGAATGAGAGCCAGTACCTCAAAGCAGCTTGGCCTGCATCGGCGAACGGCGGTTCGCAGGCGCTGAATGCCTTGTATTTTGGAGCTTGCAAGCGCTGGGCTAAGTGGCTGGCGACAGCAGATCAATATTTATGCTCGATGTAGTTGGATTTTGCTGCGGGGGGCGATCGTTCTCCGTACAGGCGATCGGTAAATAAGCCAATTGGCTTAGACTCTTAAGACATATTGCTGATGCGCTACCTTCTGTGAAAAAGATAGGATTCTTGGGTAAGCGCCGAAATAATACTGAGCAACTAAGTATAAAAAACTACAAGGTGTCTCGGCGGGTGTGAAAATTCGGTACAGCTAATACTTTTAGGAGAATAAAATAAATGTCGAACAGCATAGATCAACTGGCAGAAGGCGGCAGAGGAATCAAACTCATGTGGCAGATTGCAGACGAGTTAGGTTACACCCGGACTCTCGATGGTAGAAATTGTTTGTCGCTGAGCAAAAGTTACGAAGTAGAAGGTCGCAATCGCTCCAAAAATATAAAAAAGGCTAGCGCTTTAGATGGGTTAATGAATTTGTTCAAGAGTTGGGATTGGCAGAATCAAATAGAGCAGGAAGAAGAGCTGCATGACAGTTTGGTGAAACAAATCAGCCTGGAAGTTAACACAGATGTGAATGCTTTAACTACAGTTTTGGAGTGGTTTGAGCAGTTGCAAGATTTATCGCTCCCCAATGAGGTTTGGTTCCAGTTTCAGTTAGCTTTGGCTGAAGGTTTCACTAATGCAGTTCGCCACGCTCACAAAAATCTGCCAGTAGAAACTCCTGTGCAACTGGATATTATGGTATTTAACGGACGCTTGGAATTGAAAGTTTGGGATTGCGGCCCGAGTTTTGATTTTGATGCTAAGCTCAAGCAAATTATCGGAGCCGATAGAAAACCCCGCTTGGATTTAGAGGTTTTGAACGATCGTTGCTTGGTGTCTAGTAGCAAACCGAAAAATTTGGAACTGTCTCAGTTGCTAATTGCTGGGTAGCTTGGGAGCGATCGACAATTGACAAACTGGAACCGTGAAAAATGTGTGATCATAAAAACGGTGTTAGGGGAAACGTTACGGGTTTTGTCTCCGCGCGCATGAGGGGTTTTGCATACTTGCAACCTGCGGCGGCTTTGGTTAATAGCTATGGGCTTGGGTGAGTCTTTATAGCTTTTCTCAAAAAGATGAGGTACAAGTTGAGATTTGAGATTTGAGATTTGAGATTGGGGGATTGAGGGATTGAGGGATTTATTGGTCGCCCCTTCATCTTTCTAAGAACCGCTATAGCAGTTCGAGAGAAATGGGTTCATTTGTCTAATTCCACATTCAAAATTCTAAGTTAAAAATTATTCACAATAATTTTTAGCCTTTTAGTCTATCATAGTATTTGGTTGCTTACCAATTACTAATGATTTCCAAAGAAAGTTTATTTGTGCTGTCTCTATTTCCCTACTTGGGATTTCTCTGGTTTTTGACTAAATCTGGAAAAACACCTCGTTTAGCTTTGATGGGATTTTATGGGACTCTGGTATTTGTGGCTGTGACTATTCCTGCTGCAATTTACGCAAAAGTTGTCTACAATGAGTCTCTAGCAAATGTCGATTGGCTGCACGGTTCTGCGGAACTATTCTTGACACTTGCCAATATTTTAGTAGTTTTAGGTTTTCGGGAAGCGGTGATTCAAGCTAAAGAGTCCTCACAGAATGAGGGCGAAAAGCCAGAGTGTCTTGTTGACGCGGGAGAATAGCGGCAGTTAAGCTGTTGCGGTATTTAAATTTAATTTTTTGGGCGGGATCTGAAAGTGCCCGCCCCACTGATTGATTTCAGAAACAGGATTGTAAAAATTAGATGCACGTCGGCTTAATTTGGCGGGCGTTTGTTTAGTTGGGCGAGATAATTGAGATACTGGGAAATGCGATCGCCCTTCGCGTCAATTAAGCGACTGGCCCAAGAATGTACATTAAGTTGCGATCGCACTTCCCGAAATATTACAGCATCCCCGCGACTGTCGAGAGGAAAAACCCAAGCATCAAATCCCGCCGACTTGAGACGGCTAACAGCGCCCTCGCCATCTTGTACCCACAATTGAGGGTGAATGCGAAGCGGCTGACAGGAATATTCACCGACAACGATTCCCCCCACAGAAACGCTAGCATTCTCTCCCCGATTGGAAAGTTCTTGCAAAATAGCTTTCAGGGAATTGAGATTTTTCGCATTTTGTACCTGTGACGGTGTAAACTTGACAATCACCATTTCTAGAACTTCCACTGGTTTTGTCGATCGTCCAAAGTCGATCGGTTGAATCGCCCAAGAGTTTTGTTTTTCCGGTTGAATCGCCCAAGAATTTTGTGTTTCCGGTTGAATCGCCCAAGAATTTTGTGTTTCCGGTGGCGCCACCCAAGAATTTTGTGTTTCCGGTTGGACTACCTCGATTTCCTCCGCAACCTGTGCTATTTCTACAGGCTTTGCAGTGTCTACAATTATCTGAATTTCCTCGTCATCTTTTTCGATTTTTCCGCTAATCAGCAAGATAGCATTATCTACAATGTAAGGTTTTAGTTGTTCGTAAGCTTTGGGAAACACAACAGCTTTGATTTGATGTGTCAAATCTTCTAATTGCAAAATTGCCATCGCATCACCTTTTTTCGTCACCACCATTTTTATAGCGTTGATCATGGCAATAACTGAGACTTTCCCCTTTTTATCTGCTAACTGTCCGAGAGGCACAACATCTGGATCTTGATTGACTTGCAGCAGAACTTTTAGGGGATGCTCTGATACATAAAAACCGAGCAATTCTTTTTCGAGACGCAATTTCTCCTGTTTATCAAAATCTTTCACCAACTTAGATTTGGGCGCTGATTCATAGGTATTAACCGACTTGCCAAAGCTATTCCCACCTCCTAACAAGTCAAACAGATTACCTTGACCGCTTTCGCGATCTTTTTTGCGGTCTTGGGCCCATTTAATTACGCCTTCCAAGTCGTTGACTAATTGCTGACGGTTGGGTGCGATTTTGTCAAAAGCACCGCACTGAATTAAGGCTTCTAGGGCGCGGCGGTTGACAGAATGTAGATTTACGCGATCGCACAAATCCGGCAAAGATTTAAAATTTCCCCCTGACTTGCGCGCCTCCAAAATATTCTCAATTGCCCCTTCACCCACATTTTTAACCGCCGAAATCCCAAACAAAATTTTATGCTTTTCGGCCTTTGTCATCTCCATCGGCAATGGCGTAAAAGTAAGTTCAGAGCCATTAATATCAGGTGGCTCAACGTCAATCTTTAGCTTGAGACAATTAGCAATATATCTCTGTACCTTCTCCTGATCGCCTCGGTTAGCAGTCAGCAGTGCAGCCATGTATTCAACAGGAAAATTTGCCTTTAAATAAGCAGTTTGATAAGTGATATAGGCATAGGCCATTGAATGGGATTTATTAAAACAGTTAGATGCCACCAGACTATTTTCTAGCATAAAATTATGGTCTGTTTCAACACCAATGTCATATACCTCTTGAGTTCCTAGTGATTTTTTACTAATAATTTTAATAGTCCTCATCATTTCTATATGTAGGATACTCATGGACTTGATTTGTTTTAATTCTAATCCTTTTTCAAAAATTTCGTCAATGGGCAGCATTTGACCGTCATCAGTCATAAACTTGTGATCTTTTGTGGCGCGAATTATGGAGCCATCTTCCAGGCAATACTCAAAAACCTCCTGCATTCCCCGGCGATGCCACTGTGCAATTGACTGTGTATAAATATAACCATTACTATCAACACTG
>JAYUGZ010000869.1:0-7528 GCA_043767465.1 Cyanobacteriota bacterium | reverse complement strand
CTTCGTACATCATTACAATGCTAGTTTACAACTCTAAATGCCTACTTTTCTTTGAATTCAGTTTTATTCTCTCGATCCTTTCCTTCAGGGCACTACCAGTTTTCCCCGCAACACACGAGCCATATCGAGCAAGTCGTCAATCAATTGAGCCTGTGCCAGGGCATTCCGTTCGATCGTTGCTAACGCTGCTACACTTTTGGTTTTATCCAGTTTGCCAGTTTGCAGCAACTTCGTCCAGCCTAAGATTGGGTTGAGGGGCGATCGCAACTCGTGAGAAAGCACTGCCAGAAACTCGTCTTTGATGCGGTTAACTCTTTCCGATTCCGCCAGGGCAGCTTGTTTTAATTGCAGAATGCGCTCGCGTTCGATTTCCGCTTGTTTGCGTTGCGTAGCTGCCGCCACGGCATCGGTGATATCCCGCGAAGTCGATAAGATTTGTACAACTTGGCCTGCCCCATCCCGGATCGGTGCTACCACAACATCCCACCATTTTGGCGTGCCTTTGGCGGTGGCACAAAAGCCCTGAAATCTACCCACTTCTCCTGCCTTCGCCACCGCGATCGCAGCTTTTGCCTCTTGCCGAACTTCGTCTTGCCAAAAACAGACCCATTCCGTGTTCAAGTAGGGGGTGATATCGTCGATCTCCAACAGGCAGAGCCCTCCTGCATTCATGTATAAAAGTCGTGCATCCAGATCCAGCACTTTAATGCAGTCGCTGCTGCTCTCGAACACCCGTTTTCTAAATTCTTCACTCTGACGCAGCGCTTCCTCGGTGTGCTTGCGATCAGTGATATCCAAATCCACGCCCGACATCCGCATCGGTTGCCCGATCGCATTATAAAACACTTTCCCCAGGCTCAGCGCCCACCGGATTGTACCGTTGGGATAGAGCACCCGAAATTCAATCTCATAGTTGGCTGCGGAGTTGATAGCAGCATCGATCGCTTCTAACACGCGATCGCGGTCTTCTGGATGCAGCCTTTCCACAAACTTATCGTAGGAACCATCAAACTCTCCAGGCGCCAACCCAAACAAATCTTCCATATTAGAAGACCAGATTATCTGGTTTTCCACAATATTCCAGTCCCAGGTTCCCATGCGGGCGGCTGCGAGTCCCAACCGCAGTCTTTCTTCGCTGCCCCGCAACGCTTCCTCAGTGCGTTTGCGTTCAGCGATTTCGCGTTGCGCTTGCTGATAAAGCTCCGCCTGTCTGATCGCCACGCTCACCTGAATTGACAGTTGCTGGAGCAAGTCAATCTCCAAGGGTTGCCACTGGCGGGGGCTAGTACAATGATGAGCAATCAGCACTCCCCAAAACTGGTCTTCGTGCAAAATGGGAACCACTAGATTCGCCTTAACTTGATACTTAGTTAGGAGTTCCAGGTGGCACGGGTCGATGCTGCCGTCATGAATATCTGTTTTTGTGGTCACCATGCCCTCACGGTAGCGATCGACATAGCTCTCAACAAAACAGGGATCGTAGATCTGGGCGGACAGAATTGAGGTCCATTGCGCCCCAACGGATTCTGCCATCACAGTTCCTGTGCCGTCTGGCGCTAACCGAAACACGATCGCGCGATCGGTATGCAGGAACTGTCGCACTTCTTCGACGGTGATGTGCAGAATTTCATCGAGGTTGAGGGTTCCATGCACTTTCTGGGCGATCCGCGCGATCGCCTGCTCTCGATCGATCCGCTGTTGCATTTGCTGGCGTAACTCCACGGCTTCGATCGTTCTATTCACCGCCAATTGCAAGCTCTCAACCGTGATTTGTCCTTTGACTAGATAGTCTTGTGCGCCTGCTTTGATTGCCTGGACTGCGATCGACTCATTCCCCTGCCCCGTCACCACAATCACTGGTAAGATTTGCTGCTGTGCTTGGGCTTGCATGGCTGCGATAAATTCTAGTCCATCCAAATCGGGTAGTCGGTAGTCTAGCAAAACCACATCCGGCTGGTGCTGCTGCCACCACAACAGCCCTTGCTGCCCCGACTTTGCAGCCACGATCGCATACTGATAATCGCGATCGCGCAGCAAGAACCGCCGATACATTTCGGTGTCTTCGGGGTTATCCTCCACAATCAAAACAGTGCGCTCAATTTTACTCATAATTAACTTTCCTCGGGAGACTCAAACGGCAGTCTCGTGATTTCCAACCAGTAACTCAGCAACGTTTGAATACTTCGCTTCAATAGCTTGAAGTCCATAGGCTTGATGATATAACTATTCACGCCTTGTTGATAGCAGGCTTCAATATCTTTGGGATTGTTAGAGGTGGTGAAAACAACTACCGGAATCTTTTTCAAATTTTCATCCTGCTTAATTTTAGATAATACCTCTCGCCCATCTGTTCCCGGTAAGTTGAGGTCTAGCAGAATCAGTCCTGGGCGGGGAGAAGTTTTACGATCGGTGTAGGGTGCAGTGCGGTAGAGAAACGCCAGCGCTCGATCGCCATTAATGCAGCGATAGACTGGGATCTCCGAGGAATATTGGTTTAGGTAACGTTGGAAGGCTTCAAAGTCTTCGTTGCTGTCTTCAACGATCAGCAAGGCAGGGAGTTGCATAGCACGCATGGCTGAATATCCGGTCATGGTTTCACCGCTGCCGATAAGGTAAAGTAAAACGTGCTGCCCTCACCAGGCGTCGATTCTACCCAAATTTTCCCCCCATGTCGATCGACAATCTTTTGGACGATCGTCAAACCAGCCCCTGTACCGCCACCATATTCGTCTTGTGCGTGGAGTCGCTTGAAGATCTGAAACACCCGTTCCAAATGCTGTTGGGGGATTCCAATGCCGTTATCTCGCACATAAAAGGTATACAAACTTGGGTCTTTACCGCTCCCTGTTTCTGATTCTAGCCAGCCAATTTCCACCCATTTCTCCGTTCGATCGTTGTATTTAATGGCGTTGCCGATCAAATTGATGAACAACTCGCTGACTTGAGTGCGATCGCACTCAATTGTCGGCAACGATTTAGTGCGAAACTCGATCGGTTGCTGCGGCTGACTGATTCTTAAAGTGTCGATCGACTGTCGCACTAAATCGTTGAGATTTGTCTGTTTGCGCGAAAGTTCGGTGCGTCCCAGCTGAGAATAGTGTAGCAAAGAATTAATCAGATCCTCCATCCGCTGCGTTAGGCGCACCAGCGTTTGCAATTTAGCAATGCCGTCCTCGTGCAGCACATCCGCATAATCTTCCATCAAGAAATTCGAGTAGTTATGAATGCCCCGCAGCGGTTCTTTGAGATCGTGGGAAGCGACATAGGCGAAGGCATCTAGTTCAATGTTACTTCGTTCCAATTCTAGATTGATTTTTGCCATTTCATCTGCCTGACTCAGGATAATCCCCACGATCAGGCTGCGTAGTTCGGTGACAATTTCTATTTCGCAGGGCTTCCAAGCGGTGGAGCAGCCCTGCACCGTTTCTTGCCAGCGTTCAAAGGATTTGCGAGGAGACAACCGCATCTCGCCATCGGCTGCGACTTCTAGAGGTTTGTTGGGATTGCCGCCCCAGTTGATGGTTTGCAGCACTTCTGGACGAAACCACAGGATGTAATTTTGGTTGGAAATTTTTAATCCTAACAATCCACTCGCAACCGCCTTAAATGACTCTGCGCTTGGATAAATCTCAGATAGCGATCGGGTGTGAAACAGGTTGTGTTGAATCTCTGTTTTGATCCAGTCCCACAGGGCTGGCAGTTCAGTTTCTGGCGGCGTTTTACCGATACAAACAATTTGTTCTCCAGCGCAAACCGCTACTCCCGTTGCACCCACTAAATTCAACAGGTTCGAGTTCAGTTGAACTAATCCATCCCAGAAGCTTTTTGATTGAGATAGCGATTCTACAAACTTGGTTTGCAGCGACTTCAATGTTATTTTGTAGTCTAAGTCTTCACGATCTTCCTTGCTTGCTAGCTCGATCGACATTACCTGCCCCACAAACTCGCACATAGTTCGCACACTATAGGGCACATAGTTCGGCGTCGAGTGATGGCAGGCAATCAGCCCCCATAGTTTTTGGTCTTGGATCAGTGAAATAGACATGGAGGCTACCACACCCATATTTTTGAGGTATTCTAGGTGTACCGGAGACACGCTCCGCAGCACCGATAAACTCAAATCCGTCGGGCGCGAGTCCAAGGGATTTTGCGCTGGCACTAACGCGACAGGCTCATAGGTAGAGTCGGGAATCAACCGCAGCCAGTTGAGGGTGTAAAGCTGCTGCGCTTGCTGGGGAATGTCGCTGGAGGGATAGTGCAAGCCCAGATAAGGGGTGAGCGTTTCTAGCCGATCTTCTGCAATCACCCGTCCGGCTCCGGCGGCATCAAATTGATATACCATAACGCGATCGAATCCCGTGATTTTTCGCACTTCTTTAACTACAACCCCGCACATCTCCAGCAAGGTTGAAGCCTTTTGAATTTTAGTAATCGTGCTTTTAACTCGCTGGGCAAACTGAACAAAGTCTGTTTTATTGCTCGTCTTTTTTGGTTCTAATTCCAAAAGAATCAGGCTATTAAACCGATGAATAATGCCATCAAACCGGAGTAATTTTGTTTGAATTTTAATGGAAATATCTAAGGGATTTACATACTCAAACTCTTCGCTTAAGCATTGCTGGAGCGCATCAATTTGCTTAGGAGGGAGTAAGTTTAATAGCGGTTTGCCCAACAGCTCTTGGGGCTCTTGACCTAGCAAAGCCAACGTGTTATTGCTGACCTGTACAATCTTCAAGTCAGGTTCCTGCAAAACCAACAGCACCCCGTGGGGCTGAATCAGCCCTGGAATTTGAATCGGTTCGCGATCGCAGTTAGTTAAATCGACACTTTGGCATAAATCAACAACCTGATTGATCATAAATCTTACACAGAACTCCGGCTAACAATCATTTTTTTTCGTGTTCAATAAACCACTTCTCTAGAAGTGGGTGCAGCGTGCGTCGCTCTCAAAAATCGCTAAAAAATCGACAATCAGGCGAGCGACGCACCCTACGACTACTGTTGCCAAAGTTTTGAAAACTGGTATTACTCCAGCAGCCAACTAAATAAGCCTTCAACTGTCAGATTGAATTCTCTGGCAAATTCTGGCACTGGTAAAAGTGCATCCGGTTCGTCATAAAATGCTGTTGCCCGATCGCCCAAATAAACAAACACACATTGCTCAGATCGGTCAATCAGCCAACCCATCTGCGTTCCGTGCTTCAAACAGTGTAGAATATTTTTCGTTACCTTAGTTTGGCTTTGGTCGGGCGAAAGGATTTCGATCGTCCAATCTGGGGCAATTGAGAAAACATTAGCCACTTCGCCATTTTCTTTGCGAGGAATCCTGTTCCAGAAGAATACCGAAACATCGGGTATAATCGATCGCCCACCAAAAGTGCAGCGGAGTTCTGAGAAAGCTCGTGCAATCTTCTGAGATCTTACAACGGAGTTGATTGCAGGGGACAATTCTGTCTGAAGTGCACTATGTTCTCCTTGTGGCATTGGTTTTTGGACGATGCGCCCATTGATGTATTCGCTGGCTGGTTCCGTTTCTGGCAGCTTCAGAAACTCTTCTAAGGTAAGGGTTTTGGTGGGAGTCTGTACCATTTTAAGGTTTCCTCAAGAGAGGCGAGTTGAGCTTCTGATAGCTGGCAAAAGTATAGTCATTTATTGCACATGACATGGGAGGCGTCAAGTCCCTCCCCTTTCACTTTCACTTTGAGCGGATTAACCCGCCTCGGCCCAAGTACGCAGCTCTCTATCCCATTGCTGAAAGCATTTGGGATTGCTTTTCTAAGGATGTTATACGCAGCATTAACATCAGAATTAATCAATTGACCGCCTGATGTTTTGTACAAACCTCTCTTGATTCGCTTACCCTGGAACACAGGGTCTTTATCGGTTTTTCCGTAAACAGGGATTGGGTCGAGATTCAGAAAATTTGCGCGCGAAGTGTAAGATTCTTCTTGCACGATTACCTTAATCCCAACCAATTGAGTCTTGTATTCCAACATCTCAATTAATCGAGCGTGAGGAATACTGACAAAGTTTTGATTAGTTTGCTTTCCTAAATCAATCTCGGTTTTCCACTGTGCATTCTTACCAATTACTAGCGTCCCAATTTGTTTGGCTACCAAATGGTCAACAATTAGGCGACTGGTATGATGCAAGTAATTATCGACTTTTTGGTGGCGACAGCGAGTTAAGCGTTGAATGCGGGGTGAACTCTTGCGGCTTCCTTTCAACTGAGATTGTAACTGTGCTTTACGTTTGTTGTAGAACTGGTTGATTGATTTCAATGGTCGCCCGTTAATCAACAGAGGGATAAAACCCGGCTGATTTGAAGTTAACGCCACTAAGTTATCCAATCCTAAATCAATACTAGCTACAGAGTTGCCGTTACTAACGGTGGACTCCGGTTCACTTCGACTACGCTCAGTACAAGCATCATAAATCACCTCAATTACATAGGAATCGCATTTGGGAACCAGTCTAACTTGACAAATTCGCTCGGGATTGATTTGAGTTTTGATTAAAAGCTCCGTACCCGAAAGCTTGATAATTCCTTTTCTCAACTGTGTAGTGCTAATCGCTTGAATCGTGTAGACAAGAATGTTTCGCCCTTTAGCTTTATCTTTGTACAACGGCCGTTTTGGGCGGCCGGTGAATTTAGAGGAATCGGCTTTGTAAGCTTTGACTGCTTCAAAGAATGATTTCCAATTCTTATCCAATATCATCAAGATTTGTTGGCTAACCTTAGCAGGTAAAGCCTTGTAGGCTTGATGATACTTCATCAAACGGTTCATTTCGTTGTAGTTGATATAGCCCCATCCATAGATAAAACTCTGACGAATCACGTAGTTAGCGGCATTGTAGAGATTTTTGAATTTAAAAGCTAATTCATCAATCAGTGCGAAACGGTGTTCCGTCGATTTAATGATGTGCCTTTCTGTTAGTTGCATCCAGACTCGACCTTCGTAACGAGCGAAACAATTTAATTTAACTCTCCTGACTATATGATACTACTATTGTTTATTGATGCTTACCATCTTAATGAAGTTTTATAATACTTGTTATTTTACTTTCAGGCGATCGCCCTTAACTCAAAATGGCGTTTCTGCCTTTAGGTGCAGCCTTTCTCCCAACTGCGGATGCTCAAAGGAAATTTCCCGTGCGTGCAAGTGTAGCCGATTTGCAGCAGCGCGACATCCGTACAGGCGATCGCCCAAAATCGGTATTCCCAACCCTCGAACATCCGCTGCATGAACCCTCAATTGATGCGTGCGCCCCGTCAGCGGCAAAAACTCGACGCGAGTATGATTTCCCTCCTTTGCCATTACCTGAAAGCGAGTAACGCTGGGTTTTCCATGCTCAAAATTAACTTGCTGATAAGGCCGATTTTCTGGATCGCCCCATAGTGGAAGTGCGATCGACCCAAATTTTAGATTTATCATATCAATTTCGGTGTTACGAGAATGATCTAGAGGAGACGGCATTGCCGTGTCCCTACAATTAATCACGGTAGGGACACGGCACTGCCGTCTCC
>JAYUGZ010000868.1:0-3041 GCA_043767465.1 Cyanobacteriota bacterium | reverse complement strand
CTAAATGCCTACTTTTCTTTGAATTCAGTTTTATTCTCTCGATCCTTTCCTTCAGGGCACTACCCGTCGCCCTTGTGATGCCACCCGCCGTCACCTTGAACATACTCTGATTTTACGCTGTTCCAAGCAACGCGAGTAGCAGCATCTTGGCTCATTCCATCTTCGCTAGCACTCTTAAAAGCAGCTTGAAAAATATTCTGCGCTCCTTGGGGGAGTTCTTATGCTTCTGAAGGTAATGTGTCAAATTGTTGTTCGGGCATAATGGCCTCCATTTTTAAAACATAAATGCTATTCTATATACAATAAACAAGTACCTTCCTCTCTCTAAAAGCAAATTTAAGACTGCATTTATCTCAGTCCGAGGACAGATGTAATCTTAAATTTATTAGTTTCATAAAAAGGAACTTGCTTGCCGTTGCTGGTGGCCCGGGATTTGGGTAATTTTGCCGATCGCACAGCTATAAATCTGACTTCGGCTTTTTCACCTGCGAACTTAGAAAATACGTCAGCGCAGCGATTACTAAAGCGATACTCGCTCCAAAGGGAAGGATGTTCGGATCGCCGTTCCACTTAACTGCCTGGCCGAGATACAATACGCTTAATACGACGACGATCACGCTGGCAAGTTTGGTTTTGAGGTCGTCGATGCTGTGAATTTCCAGCCAGTGGGGTACTTTAATGCGCTCGTCAATAAACAGCTCGTAAAGTCCGAGCGCCGTAATGTAAAATACTGTGGCTAGCAGAAACAAATCCACAACTTCGATAAAGGACAGAATCAGTTGTTTGGAGTTTTCACTGGAAACCGAGCCTGTACTTATCATGTGGCTGATGGTAATCACAGTTTCCAGGGCACCGTAGATCAAAAGCGTTACAGAGGCTGCAAAACAACCGAGTACAGCGATTAACATTAGATAGCGACTTCTGGCAAGAATTCGATGCAGCATAGTTGATGTCCGCTGGGGATTTTTGTTAGAGAACAAGCGCTCTCTGGCATACCTTTGAGTTTACTATATCAGGATTTGGTCGATCGCACTCACCAGCAATTCTGACTCCTTGCGCCACCACTGGTTAATCGAATGTCGCGCACACTTCGCCGCTGTCATAGCCGCGCTCTCGCCTTCGGAGGAATGCAGCGCCAGTCAAAGCTGACTCAACAGCCTTGCCGTTGAAAGGTTGCTCGCGTTGTAGGCGACTCTGAGCGATTTTGAGATTGTGTAGTTTCCTGGAAAAGTTTGAGCGGTAGACTGCGAGGCTCAAAATTGCCAGCAGCAAGTTAAGGAAAAATAGCCCTCACAAAAATTTTCAAACTAACTCATCTGGTGGAGCTAAGCGAGGGAAACGCTCAGCCAAAATTTTTCATAAAAACCGGGTTTCTGTGCCCATCCCTAAGTTTTGATGTAGCTAATTAACTGCCAAATCAAATATCATCCACCACCTGAAATAGAACGCCATTTTGCCAAATATTCCTAAAGATGAATGGCGAACCTGCACTATAAGTAATAAGTTATAAACTATTGACGTTGCGCTGTAACTTCCCCTGGGGAAAATCATTGAGGGTACGGAAATAAAATGCCTCCCTCACCTTTACGATACGGCAGCGAATGTGAAAAAAGTTGCAGGTTACGCTGTCAATTTGACGCCGCGGTTTTGGCAATCAAAAGCGCTCGTAGGATTCTCCAAGGTAAAACCAAGCATAACCATGAAATCTTCTAAATTGTTGAAACTTGTTTTAGCAGGCGCTTGTACTTTAGGTTTAGCAACGGTTTCCTTAGCAGTGCCTGCTTCTGCCCAGTCGGGAGGCGGTGCAGGTGGCGGTGCAGGTGGCGGTGCTAGCGGTACAACCGGTACAGGCACAACCGGTACAGGCACAACCGGTACAACAGGCACAACCGGTACAACAGGCACGGACACAACTGGTACAGGCACAACCGGTACAGGCACTGGCACAACCGGTACAGGCACTGGCACAACCGGTACAGGCACAACCGGTACAGGCACAACTGGTACAGGCACTGGCACAAGCGGTACAGGCACAAGCGGTACAGGCACTGGCACAAGCGGTACAGGCACAACCGGTACAGGCACTGGTACAACCGGTACAGGTACAACCGGTACAGGTACAACCGGTACAGGCACAACCGGTACAGGCACAAGCGGTACAGGCACTGGTACAACCGGTACTGGCACAAGCGGTACAGGCACTGGCACAAGCGGTACAAGCGGTACGACAGGCACGGGTACAAGCGGTACTACCGGTACCACGGGTACGACAGGCACGGGTACAAGCGGTACTACCGGTACGACATCGGCGCCGACTGAGACTAATTCTGGAGTTTTGAGTGTTCAGCGCGATCGCCCCAACAATTTGGGTTGGCTCGGTGCCCTGGGCGCGTTAGGTTTGCTCAACTTGTTTCGCAAAAAAGGCAATACAGTATCCGATCATCGTCCCTAGTTGCGGGCGATCGTACTACTGAAAACTTAAAAACATAGAGGCTTAGAAATTCATGACTTCACTCAATCGCAAAAATTTGTTCGTAAAATTGCTTACTGTTGCCGGAATTGCCGGGGTTAGTTCTTTGCTCGCCGTGCCCGGATTCGCAGAATTAAACCGTCAGACTAACGGCTCCCACAATTCTAATTCTGCTAACTTGATTGCGATCGATCCCAACAACAATACCAATCCCGGCGGCCGTCCTTCGGACTCTACTGGTATCGATGCAAACACCAATAGCAATTCCGGCGGCAGCCCTTCTGACTCTATAAATAGCCCCAGCAACAATAACAATCCCGCTTCCTCGGAAGCTCCTGTGAGCGATCCAAACAACAATACCAATCCCGGCGGCCGTCCTTTTGACTCAACTGCCCCCACCAACAATAACGACCCCGCCCGCTCTAGCAAAACTCGAAATAACCCCAGCAGCAACAATAACAATCCCGGCCGTTCTTCGGAAGCTCCCGTCAGCGATCCAAACAACAATACCAATCCCGGCGGCCGTCCTTTTGACTCAACTGCCACCACCAACAATAACGACCCCAGCGGC
>JAYUGZ010000867.1:0-7532 GCA_043767465.1 Cyanobacteriota bacterium | reverse complement strand
GCACAGATTTTTGGGTGTTTTTACTCATTATTGTCTCGGATGATTCACTTTTACGCCCTCAATCCGCCTATGTGCCAGTTGGGGGTGCGGAATGTGGGTTCTAAATGTGAGGAAATGCTCAAGCATTCTATTAAGTTATTAATACATTATTTGAAATTTGACGATATTCCCATGACCGGGGCATTCATACCTTGATTCAGCAACGCCCGGAAATGAACCCAATTGAATTAGAGTGGCAACACATTAAAAAAGATGAATTAGCACTCCCGGATGTTTGAGGACGAGTTAGAACTCGCCTACGCCGTAATTCATGGAGTAGAAGTTAGAGGAGAAACAGGAAACTACAGTATACAACGTGTTAAATTTAACTGCAATCAGGCTGCTTAACATTTTGTTACATAAAGGTGATTTTTCCCGCCTACCTACTTAGTGCGTCAGATTGTGAGTTTTTTGATAAAAACTCACAATCTGACAACTGACGCACACCCGGAATAAATGGTGCGGAGCGAATTAGATTTTTGATGCGGAATTGAGAATTACCTTTCCTGACGAACCCTACCGCTCACTGTTTGTTAGGTGCGTCGATCGCTCGATTGTCCATAATTCTTTGAGGATTTTTCTGAGGTGACGCACCTTACGGCAACTACTTCATCTCATAGCCAAACAAATTAGGATCGACCTCACCCAAATTCAAATCAGCCAAACCGTACTCCGCCCAACGCCGCTGAACCATCGCCGTCATATCAGGATCAGACTCCAAAGGTTTCCCCCATTCGTGATCCGTTTCCGGGGGCATCTTCGTAGTAGCATCAATCCCCATTCTGCCGCCCAAACCAATCTTTTCACTGGCAAAATCCAAACTATCAAAGGGCGTATTCGGCAGAATAAATACGTCTCGCACTGGGTCAACTTTAGAACTAATTGCCCAGACTACTTGACGTGGGTCGCGAATGTTGATACTTTTATCGACAACAATCACAAACTTGGTGTAAGTAAACTGCGGCAATGCACTCCAAAATGCTAAAGCAGCTCTTCTTGCTTGACCGGGATATGCTTTATCAATGGAAATAATTGCGGCTTTGTAACTCAGCGCTTCCATTGGTAAGAAGAAATCGACTATTTCTGATACTTGTTGCCGCAAAATAGGAGTGTAAATGCGGTTAAGCGCGATCGCCATCATAGCTTCTTCTTTCGGCGGCCGCCCGCTAAATGTAGTCAGATAAATCGGGTCTTTCCGGTGCGTCATGCAGTTAAACCGAACCAGCGGCGAATCTTCCACGCCGCCGTAATAACCCATGTGGTCGCCAAAAGGCCCGTCGGGTAACACTTCCCCCGGCGTAATCGTTCCTTCTAACACGATTTCGGAGTCCGCTGGTACTTCTAAATCTACGGTTTTGCATTTGGCTAATTGCACGCCGGAACCGCCGTAAAGTCCAGCAAATAACCATTCAGATAAATCGACAGGGATCGGTGTGGCGGCAGCGAGAATGATGAGGGGATCGACTCCCAGGGCGATCGCAACTTCCAACTTTTTACCAGCCTGCGCCGCTTTCCGCAAGTGTCGCGCGCCACCACGGACAGATAACCAGTGTACAGTCATCGTGTTTTTTGACTGCAACTGCAACCGATAAACCCCCACATTCGGCGTACCCGTTTCGCAATCCTTGGTAATCACCAAACCGAGGGTGATAATTTTGCCCGCATCTCCGGGATAGGGGCGAATCATCGGGATTTTGTTCAAATCAACGCCTTCTCCCTCAAATACCACTTGCTGACAAGCTGGGAAGAAGTCACGGCCTGGTTTGGCTTTCACTACGTCGAACAGGACTTTGCCAAATTCTATGGCTTGGGAAATCTTTTTCGGTGGCTTCGGCTGTTGTAGCATACCTAATTTTTTGCCGAGTTCTTCTAGCTCGATCGGCTTTTCCATGTTCAGGGCCCAGCAAACTCGCTGTTCCGTGCCCAACAGGTTAATCGCCACGGGGAATTCTGCCCCTTTGACGTTTTCAAACAGAAGTCCTGGGCCGCCTTTGACCAGCATTTGGTTGGAAATCTCGGCAATTTCTAGGTCGGAATCGACTAAAGCGGTGATCCGGCGCAGTTGTCCCCGGTCTTCTAGCAGTTTTAGGAATCCCCGCAAATCTCTCGCCATTTTTTTTAAGAATTGTTAACGTTATCTATTTATTATGATGGCCGTCGGGCTGTTTGGGATCGAGTAGCAAATGCTCTAGGAACGAACGCCGCGCGTATTTTCCGGGTATTTGTCTAAAAATATCCAAATTAACCTGCTGGCGATCGCACCAATAAATTTCCTACTTATACAAATTATTCTCATTAATTTACCAGACAATTACTCTAATAACTTGCGCAACACCTAATTGTCAAAAATTTAACCTAATTTTAACCAAAATTTAAAGCAAGCTTATCACTTTGTCGGCACTTACTTGTAGATTTCAGTCTATCCTATGTAGGGGATTCCCAAAGCTGGCTATCTAATATTAAGGACGAGGAGTTATGGTTTTCTTCACTAAAGGCTGGCGACGTGGCTTTATAGTTACCCTAGCGGTAGCAGCATTTTCGCTCAGTTTGATTACTTCCGCTGTAGCTGCGGTAACATTAAATGGTTCGGGAGCCACTTTCCCTAAACCTTTGTACGATCGCTACTTCTCTCAGATGAGAAGTGCAAATCAAATTACTGTAAACTACGAAGGCACAGGCTCCGGCGCTGGGATCAAAGCCTTAATCTCAGGGACTGTGGATTTCGCAGGCAGCGACGCGCTGATGACTGCTGAGCAAATCTCTCAAGTCAAGCGTGGCGTGATTGCAGTGCCGACTGCTGGCGGTGCGGTTGCAGTTGTGTACAACTTGCCTGGAGTTAACAATGTCAAGCTGAGTGCCGATGCCATGAAGGGCATTTTTGAAGGCAAAATTACCCGCTGGAATGATGCGAAAATCGCAGGGATTTCTGGACAAGCTAAAAATTTGCCAAATACTGCAATTAGAGTTGTTGTTCGCGCAGACAGCAGCGGTACAACCTTTATTTTTGCTAACCACTTGCAGGCTATTGGCAGCAGCGTCAAAGGTGCCGCTCAACCGAGTTGGCCCGGTAGCCCTCTCAGCGGTCAAGGAAACCCCGGCGTAGCTGGTTTGGTGAAACAAACACCGGGTGCAGTTGGCTACGTTCAAGATACTTTTGCTCGCCAAAACAATCTGCAAACAGCGTTTATTCAAAATAAAGCTGGCAGATTTGTAGATGCTAACTTGGCAGAAGCCGAAAAAGCTTTAGCAGGGGAAACATACCCCGCTGACTTCCGCTTGGTTGAAGGAAATCCGAATGATGGATATCCGATTGTTGGCTTGACTTGGTTGTTAATCTACAAAGAGTATCCTGCGGCGAAAGCAGATGCTGTTAAAAAGATGGTAAATTGGGTGATGACTACAGGTCAAGGTCTCAACAAAGGATTAGAGTTTACCTCGATTCCTCAAGCAACTGCCCAAAAGGTGATTCAAACAGTGAATCAGACTGTAGTTGCTAAAGGTTAATTAAAATATTTTCAGGGAGTTATGAGTTTTGAGTTAATTGTATCGCTCAAAACTCATACATCGCATCTATTAAGGTGCACGCATCATACTATTTAATTGATCAAAGATTTCGCTGTTTACGCCATAACTTGGTATGACCAATTCTTCAAAGAAACCTAAAAAATCAACTCGGAAGCTTGCTGAAATCAACACGCACGTAGACTTAACTGATACGAAGGGTGAAGGTTTGTGGCTGGAGTCTGGATTTACAGGATTTGTATGGGCTTTTGCTATCGCGACGGCGGGTACGCTGTTCTGGATGAGCGAGATAATTTTTAAGGATGCTTGGCCGGCTATTAGCAAATTTGGACTGGAGTTTTTGTGGAATCCCAAATGGGATATCGGTGAGTTGCAGTTTGGGGCTCTGCCGTTTATTTACGGTACAGTAGTTAGTTCTGCGATCGCCATTATCATAGCACTTCCTCTAGGGCTTTCAGTCGCGATCGTTACCAGCGAGAACTTTTTGCCGACTTGGGTGCGATCGCCACTAGGATTCATGGTTGAATTAATATCAGCCATTCCCAGCGTCATCGTTGGCTTGTGGGGAATCTTCGTGTTAATTCCCTTTCTGCTACCTTTACAACAGTCGCTGTTCAACAATTTTAGCTGGTTTCCCCTATTCAGTAGCGAACCTTTTGGGCCGGGAATGCTGCCCGCCGGCATACTTTTATCGATTATGATTTTGCCGACAGTCGCCGCCATCAGCCGCGATGTCTTGATGTCAGTTCCCGTAGATTTACGAAGTGCTTCCATGTCCCTCGGCGCCACTCGCTGGGAAACCATATTTAAGCTGTTATTACCAGCAGCAAGTTCGGGAATTATCGGAGCGACTATCTTAGCTTTGGGACGCGCATTAGGCGAAACAATGGCAGTCACAATGGTAATTGGTAACTCAATTCAAATCAACCAATCTATCTTAGCTCCCGGCTACTCAATCCCCGCTGTTTTAGCAAGTCAATTTCGGGAAGCTCAAGAAGAACTGCACATCGGCTCTTTAATGTATTTAGCCCTAATTCTATTTGTGATCACCCTATTAGTGAACGCAGTCGCAGTATTGCTGGTGCAGCTAATCGGCGTTAAGGGAGCTAAGAATTAACCATGACTCAAACACAAAATTCCCACAGTATTCTAGATGTAGAAATCAACAATTCCCTGTCGCTGAGCCGAAATTTGTTCAGCCGGGGAATGACAGTTATTGCATTCTCTCTTACAGGTCTGGCTCTGCTGCCTTTATTCGCTATTTTGTACAAAATCCTGGGCGAAGGACTGACACATTTAAGCTGGGAAGTGCTAGTATCTTTGCCCGCGCCAGTTGGAGTCGAAGACCAGCCCAACGGGTTTGCAAATGCGATTCTCGGCACAGCTTTAATGGTGGGAATTGCCACATTATTTAGCGTGCCAATTGGCGTGATGACGGGAATATTTCTGTCAGAGTTTGGCAGAGAAAATAAAGCCATCGCAAATACTATCCGCTTTATCACCGTCATTCTTAGTAGCGTTCCGTCAATTGTTGTCGGCGTGTTTGCTTACGCTTTAATTGTCGTGACAACTAAGTCATTCTCAGGATTAGCCGGCGGTTTCGCGCTGGGGATTATCATGCTGCCGGTGGTAGCATTGACAACAGAACAAGCATTAAAATTAGTGCCTGCTTCTTACCGCCTCGCTTCTGCTGGTTTAGGAGGCGGACGCTTTCAAACAATGTTTCGGATTATTATTCCCTCAGCACTTCCGACTATTACCACAGGTATTTTACTCGCAGCTTCCCGCGCCGCCGGAGAAACTGCACCGCTAATCGTAACTGCCTTGTCCAGCCAATTTTGGCCTCCTTTAGTTGAGAAACTGGGCGAGATAGTTCAGTCTCCCGTCGGCGCAGAAACCATGGCGAAAATCCAAGAAATTCCCGAGACGCTGCTGACTCCGACTCCTTCTATGTCAGTATTAATATACAGTTACGCCAGTTCTCCTTACAAGGAGCAGAATGAATTAGCTTGGACTGCGGCCTCTGTCCTTTTGGGCATGGTTTTGCTCACCAGCTTAGCCTCCCGCGCCGTCACTCGCAAACGCTTGCAAGATAGGTAAATTGCGTGGGAAGGAAGAAGGAAGAGAGAAGAGGGAAGCTCAAGGGCTTCGCTCAGGGTGAAAAAAGGGTAAAAACAGCTATTTGTCTATCCGTGATTTCGGAATCTGTGCATAGCTATCAAGACGAACTAAATCAGACCATCGGGTAATATTCTGCCTCTAAAAATCTACCGCCAACACTAGAAAAACTGCAAATAATGACACCTAAAACAAACTTAAAAGCTGAAAAATATAGCGACCAATTCCGAGAAGATGCGACTCCTGAAATCGACCCCAATGCCATGCCAGCATTGCGGGTTCAGGACTTGAGTTTTTCCTACGGAACTCACAAAGTGCTCGAAAATTTGTCGATGAATATCCCTCACCCGCAAGTGACGGCGATTATCGGCCCTTCAGGTTGCGGCAAATCAACATTTCTTAAAGCTCTCAATCGCATCGGCGAATTGGAAGGAAAAGTTCAAATCAAAGGCAGGGTTGAGTTTTTTGGACAGGATATTTACAGTCCGAAAGTAAATATTAATAGTTTGCGCCGCCAAATGGGCATGGTATTTCAAAGACCGAATCCTTTTCCGCTGAGCATTTACGACAATATTGCTTACGGAGTGCGCATTTTTGGGCGCAAAAGCAAAGCAGAATTAGATGAAATTGTGGAATCTGCCCTGAAAAGTGCGGCGCTTTGGGATGAGGTGAAAGATAATTTGAAGAAGTCGGCGCAGGGGATTTCGGGCGGACAGCAGCAGCGGCTTTGTATTGCTCGCGCTTTGGCGGTGAAGCCGAAAATTTTGCTGATGGATGAGCCTTGTTCTGCTCTTGACCCGATTTCTACGATGAAGATTGAGGAGTTGTTTCAGACTCTGCGGGAACAGTTAACTGTGGTGATTGTCACGCACAATATGCAGCAGGCGGCTCGGGTTTCTGATTATACGGCTTTCTTTAATACTGATGAAAGTCGTATCGGCCGCATGGTGGAATTTGGACCGACTAGCCGGATTTTTACTTCTGCAAGTAATTCAAGTACGAGAGATTATATTCAAGGCCGTTTCGGTTAATATTTAGTCGCAAAATCCCACCGTGACATTAGAAACGGGGTTTCTACGAGATTTGGCGTTTAGTAACGACAAATATACGTAGAAACCCGGTTTCTCGCCCCACCGTGACATTAGAAACGGGGTTTCTACGAGATTTGGCGTTTAGTAACGACAAATATACGAAGAAACCCGGTTTCTTGCCCCCCATGCGAGGGTCAAGATCGCATATAATTCCAATGTTACCGTATTTGAGATCGGTCATTACTGCGAACATTTTTTATATGTCTCCCCCACTTTTAAAGCGAGAATTGGGTGTTTTCGGTGCAACTCTCATGGGCTTGGGCTCGATTGTGGGCACGGGAGTATTTGTGAGTATTGGAATTGCTGCGGAAATTGCGGGGCCAGGAGTGATTTGGGCTGTGGCTGTGGCGGCTTTTGTTGCTGTTTGCAATGGTCTTAACAGTGCTCAGTTAGCGGCGAGTCATCCTGTTAGCGGCGGTACTTATGAATATGGTTACAAATATCTCAATCCTTGGCTGGGTTTTACGGCCGGCTGGATGTTTCTGTTAGCTAAAACTGCTTCTGCTGCTACTGCTGCTTTGGGTTTTGCAGGGTATTTTTTAAATGCAGTTGGTGTAGCCGATCGCACTTATCTCATCCTAACAGCATTAATCGCCCTCGCCACTCTAACTTTAATTGTCTTGACGGGAATTAGGCGATCGCAAATTGCGAATACAGTCATAGTCTCGGTTACACTCTTATCTCTGACTGTGTTTATTGCTGCGGGTTTGCCAGAAGTTAGGTGGGAAATGCCCACGCTACAGCATGATAGCTCGATCGGCT
>JAYUGZ010000866.1:0-7538 GCA_043767465.1 Cyanobacteriota bacterium | reverse complement strand
TTAAGATTAAGGCGGCCGGAAAATACCTAAAACCCTATCAGGGATTGAAACTTCCGTACTCGGCTGCTACCTTGGCAGGGTCGCTAGCGCCGGAAAATACCTAAAACCCTATCAGGGATTGAAACCGGTGTAAGTCCCAGTCTTGCGGATAGATGGAAGCCGGAAAATACCTAAAACCCTATTAGGGATTGAAACTGTATTAACATGGTTTGGACTTACATACACCGAGCCGGAAAATACCTAAAACCCTATCAGGGATTGAAACCTAAATATCCAACGACGGAATAGCTCGATCGCCACCCGCCGGAAAATACCTAAAACCCTATCAGGGATTGAAACAAATAACATGGTATTTCCTGATA
Organism: Cyanobacteriota bacterium; assembly: GCA_043767465.1. GTDB lineage: Bacteria > Cyanobacteriota > Cyanobacteriia > Cyanobacteriales > Microcoleaceae > Microcoleus. Next base: position 7,176 of record JAYUGZ010000866.1, on the reverse strand, counting down.
GTTTGTTCAATACTAAGCCGGAAAATACCTAAAACCCTATCAGGGATTGAAACTGTCCGTTAAATCAAGGGGACTTAAATCTCTTGCGCCGGAAAATACCTATTTCCCCATCTAGGGCTTAAAACGCCGAAACTACATGAAACTTGCGATATAATCGATCCAACTAATTGTTGACAACGTGGCGTTGACGCACCACGTTTTTTTCGATCGCAAATTAACCAAATCACTTATTTCTTGTCACCCGATCGATCCAAGCAGCATAAAATGACACCCGCGTGTCCCCGGAAATTTCGCCAAAACTGCCATTATCGTCAATTTTATCGACATCCGCGATATTTGTTTTGAAAAATCCCCGATCGCTGTAACCCCAAGAACTAATCCCCGCAATCTTCCCGTCCACAAACGATGGCCCGCCCGAATCTCCGCTAGCTGTGGCTATTTCATTTTTCCCCAAACCTCGATCGCGCAACCTCGGAAAATGTCTACCCAAAGCATCATGTTCCGCAGTACCATCATCAAAGTCAAAGATTAATTGACTTCCCAAAACCAATTCTGACATATCCGATTCTGTAGCATTTTTCAAAACATCAATTAAAGCATCATAGCGATTCTGTCCGCTATATCTTTTCGCCTCAGAATTAGAATTTTTATCCTGTCCTGTTGCACCTAAACCGATATATCCGTATCCAACCTTTGTAAACACTTTACCAATTTCATTCTTATTTCTATTAATTTCGTACTGTTCGATAGTTCGCGGGGCAGCTCTTTTCAGCTTTAAGATAGCAATATCGTTGCCAACTTCTGACTCGTAACCAGTCCAGCCCGGATGGATATAATAGTTGCTAACGGGGATGCTAACTTCACCCCTAGGCCATTTAAAAATTGCTTTGATTGCCGTTTCAGCAGAAACCTTGACTCCGCCTTCGTTCAGACAGTGGGCGGCCGTGAGAACGTACAATCCTCCTGTTAGCAGCGAACCCGTACATTGAGCGGAATCGAGATAAGCGACACCTGTATATTGATTTGAAGCTAAAGGTTTGCGGGAACTGCGATCGCCAAAAGCACTAATTATAGACTGCCCAATTTCTGCTGTTTCTAAAATTAAAAATACTGTCAAAACGACCATTAATAAGATTTTGATTTTTGACTTCATTGTTATCCTATCCGAGCGATATATTAATGGGAGGGGCGGGTTTATGAATTGGTCGGTTTGGAGAGCGAGAATACTGGCGAACCCGCCCCTACAAGACTTTGCATTATTATCGTAACACCTCGACCGAAATCGATCTAATTGGTTAGTTGTTGTTATTGTTAACAACAACGAGCAACCAATTACTGCTTACTAATGACTACTATACATCTCTAAAAAGTAAGTTTTTAACAGGCTATAAGAGGCTGTTCCACAAGAAGTATGGGAGATGTCTACTGACTAATGACTACTAACTAATGACTGCTGATTACTTCGATAATTCGACATTAAGTTCGTTCACAATACGGCGTTTTAGTGGCAAAGACTTTTCTCTAGGTATCAAGTCAAATACTTTCCGAAAGGCATCGTCTACTTCTTCAAAAGGTACTTGTCCTTTAGCGTCATAAACCACTTTTCCTGATTGGTCAAGCAGCACAGTTTGAGGTACAAAGCCTTTGTAATAATGGCTTGGTTCAGTGAGTTTTGCTGAAGGTTCTGAAGGCAGGGAATCGATGAATATAGGCATAAAATCGGCTTCGCGGCCGTAATATTCTTGGAGGTTTGAGACGACGATCGCAAATTGCTTGCAGTCGCTGCTATCATCTGTATAAAACACTAGCAATGCCGGTTTTTTGCGTTTGAAAGAATCTGTGAGTTTGACTTTTGGAGGAACTAGGGAACCGTTGCCGGCGTAGAGGGCATAGATTGTACCGTCGAAGCGATCGTCCGTGAGTGTTGCCAAGGCTGGCGGCGTGCCAGTGAACAGTATCAAGCTAAATGCGATCGCTACAGTTAAAAGACTGGCTGACAAGATTCGACGCAGCAAGCGGATGCCAGAAGCAGCAGTAACTATTGAATTTTTGTACTTGGGAAATATCATAGGTGGTTGGCAGTTGCTGTAAGCTGGCGAAATCAGAGGCAAAAACTTTTTTAAGTTTATCAGCAAATGTATGCAAATGCTGTTAACTAGGTTAAGGTGGTTTTTGGCTACCTATTTTAATAGGCTTTTAGTTGCGATCGACAGTAGGATTCAACTGACAGATTGCACCTGTCGCAATCTGCCTTTCAGGGGCCCGAACCCGCGCCCAATCCACTGAAAAATTTATGTGCTGTAGAATGGGCACAGGAACTCGTTCCTGAGAATGGTGGAAGATATTAGATTCAACAGAGAACTGACAACAGAGAACTGACAACTTATGATAGCTTTACTTGACGCACTCCTGGCCCAGACGCCCGCCGTCCCTAGCAATGCGCAGAATCAGATTAATATTTTGCAGGCGATAGTTTTAGGTCTCGTGCAAGGGTTAACAGAATTTTTGCCCATCAGTAGCAGCGCTCATTTGAAGGTAGTCCCAGTGGCCCTGGGATGGGGCGATCCCGGCGTTGCTTATGTGGGTGTAATTCAGTTGGGCAGCATTGTGGCTGTGCTGTGGTATTTTTGGGAAGACTTGACAACTATAGCGATTGGTGCATTTAAAGCTATTACTCGATCGGACTACGATTCCCAAGAGTTTCGGATGGCGCTGGGAATTGGTTTGGGAACAATACCTGTAGTCTTTTTTGGGCTGCTAATCAAGATATTTGTTAAAGATTTTGATAAATCACCGCTGCGGAGTTTGGGGGCGATCGCCATTGCTTCGATCGTGATGTCGCTGCTGTTAGCAATAGCAGAAAAAACTGGCAAGCGCAATCGGACTTATGAAAAATTAACGGTTCAAGACGGTATTTTGATGGGGTTAGGTCAAGCAATGGCGTTGATTCCGGGGTGTTCGCGATCGGGTTCTACCCTAACAGCAGGATTGTTCTTGGGATTGGAAAGACCCGCCGCCGCGCGGTTTTCTTTTTTATTGGGAATTCCAGCAATTACTCTGGCTGGTTTAGTGGAATTGAAGAGTGCTTTGGGTGAAGGTGTCGGCGATGCTGGAGTTGTAGCTTTGATCGTGGGAACGATTTCGGCATTTATATTTTCTTATTTGTCGATCGCGTGGCTGATGAAATTCCTGCAAACTCAAAATACCTGGGTATTTGTGTGGTATCGACTGGCTTTTGGCGTAGCGATTTTGACCGCGATCGCAGGTGGGGCACTGAGAAATATCTAAAATAGGACTTACTTGAACCTAATTATCTAGGTGCGCTGCGGCGCACCTTATACCATTTAAGATTTGAGATTGGGAATAACAGAACTACTAGACTTCTTGTATAAATCTTTAATTAATACGTAAACCGCTCCTTCAACACAGATCAACGCAGATAATTTCCAGATAGTTAGTGTATCAGTGCAATTTTGTATACTAAAAATTTAATAAAAATTAAAACTTAATAATTTCTGTAATCCATAGATCACAAAGCTTATAGCGGAATTAAACCGGAGTTTTAGGAACTCTTGTATTCGGTGATACGGATTTATAGAGTATTCGCCCTTATATAAGGGGCTATATGCAAATTATGACGGAGGTAACAACTTGAAATGAGCGACTCTAATGGAGAACTCAAGCCTACCCTAGGATTGGTAGGAATTACGATTAACGCGATGGCGCTGATTGCACCAGGGGCTTTTCTGTGGACAACTTACCAACTGCAAGCCCCGCCCGATTCGGCTAAAAATATGTGGGCTGCGATCGCCCTTGCAACTTGTATAGCCCTACTAACCGCAAGCTGTTATGCAACGCTTTCTAAAGCTTACCCCGAAGCTGGTGCGGGTAGTTCCTATTACTATGCCGAAGCAGCAATCTTAGCAAAAGAGGAACACAAACACTTTCGTTTGGCACGTTTGGCAAAGTTTGTCACTGGCTGGGCGGCACATTTGTATTACTGGGTTTATCCCGGAATTATGATTAGCTTTATGGGAACGCTTGTCGTTTACATCGGGCAGTTGTTTAACGCTGATTTTGCAACGGATTGGTTCAGCAAAGCCTTAATTTGTTTTATCTTCACCGGGCTGGTAGGTTTTATTGCCCTCCAAGGCGTTACCGGTTCGACGCTGATTAATATCATCATCAACATTGTGCAAATTAGCTCTCTCACCTTCCTGGGATTGTTGATGATTATTTACCGATTAGGTCATCCAAATGTGAATTACGAACACGCAAATGCTTTTAGCGTTGTGATGCCTCACGATTTATCGGGATTGATTTATCAAGCGACAATTGCCATTCTTTTACTGGTGGGATTTGAATCGGCAACAGCGATGGCGGGCGAGGCAATTAATCCTCGGCGTGATATTCCTCGCGGTGTAATTCTCTCCTTATTTATTCAGGCTTGTATCTGTTATTTCTTTGAGTATTTTGCGGCGAATTTTTTCATGGGAGACCAATACACTGCAACGGTTGATGGTAAAACTGTAACGGGTTTTGCTGCTGCATTATCTTCGGGTGCGCCGATCGGCGATATCGCGAAAATCTTGGGAGATACGCTGCTGTTTGGCAACGGATTTCTGCTGCAAATTACGATCGCCAGCACAGTCGTCATGGCGTTGATCGGGACGGCGCTATCGTCGCTGTCAACGGGTGTTCGGATTAGTTATGCGATGGGGAGCGATCGCGAATTGCCCGCCGTATTCGGCTTTTTACACGGCAGCTACAACACGCCTCACATCGGGATTTACTTTCTAAGTGGACTCTCGGCTTTGATTGGTTCCTATGCAGTCCAGAGTGTTGATAATGTCACGATTGTCACCCTAGTTTCCAACATCGGCACATTTATGCTCTACGGGATTACCTGCGGAGTGACGCTGATTGCTACTCTCGACCATTTGCTAGATGAAGAACACAACCCAATCAAAACAATTGTGATTCCCTTATTGGGTTTAGTCACCAATTTACTCATGGTTTGTGGCATTTTCTACTACGGTTTGACTGGAGTGGGTAGTGCCAAGACGAATTCTCTGACTGCGATCGGCATTTCTGCCGCCTTCTTTGTTGGAGGATTTGCTTACCTGATTGGAGACAGTTTAATCAAAGGCAAACCCCTATTTTTGCCGTCGGATATTAACCATCCCCTGCGCGATAATGTCCCTTCTTCTAAATCTTGATAGGTAAAAATCCACCTAATTAAATGCAAGATACAGATGGCAAAAAAGCTTAATGTATAAGCATTCTTCCTTCTACCTTCTACCTTCGGACTGACATCCGTTACATCCGTTACAGAATCCGTTGCCGAACTTCCTTCTACTTACTTAAAATCTATGCAATTAGTTCTTGCAATTATCCAGCCTGCTAAATTGGATTCCGTCAAGGAAGCTTTAGTTAAACTGGGCATTCAGGGAATGACTGTCACCGGTGCGAAAGGATTCGGGCGACAAAAAGGAAGACCCCTGGCTTTTTTGGGGCTGCTAGATATGGAAGGCAAACCTTTTACGGTTGACTTTCTGCCCAAAGTCAGAATTGAAATTGTTGTGAACGATGATATAGTTGATGCGGTTGTCGATACAATTGTGGCAGCGGCAAAAACAGGAACAGTTGGAGATGGTAAATTGTTTGTGATTCCGGTAAGCCGAGCAATTCGTATTCGCACCGGTGAAGAAAACGAAGCTGCTTTGACAATCGAAGAACCTGCAACTTTGAGCGATTCCCGCAAAAATAAATGATTCAATCTTTGTTGCTGTTTGTATTAGCTGGAGTGTGCGAAATTGGTGGTGGCTACTTGTTTTGGCTGTGGTTGCGCGAAGGCAAAAGCCCTTGGTTAGCCGTAATTGGGACGGTTATTTTGGCGGTTTACGCGGTGATTCCAACGTTGCAACCGGCTACTTTTGGGCGGGCGTATGCGGCTTACGGCGGCGTGTTTATTGTGCTGTCGATTCTGTGGGGCTGGATTGTCGATCGCATTGCTCCTGATAAATACGATCTGCTCGGAGGGTGGATTGCTTTGCTGGGCGTTTTGGTGATTATGTACGCACCTCGCCGTTAGTATCATTCGGCATCATTCGGCGGTTGAAACCGCTTCTTGTCAAACAAAGTCTGCCTCCGCAGACTAAGAGATGTCTGATTGTCAATTTTTGTTGACAATCAGATTTTTTCATGCTTGCTTTTTCAATAAATAGGTAAAATAGTAGTGAAAGATACAGAAAATAATTAAATTATCAGAAAAAACTATGTTTAATACAATATTGACCCAGCAGCGACAAGTCCTCGGAACGTTTTCTAGCCGTGAAGACGCAGGCAAAGCCCTCGATTGTCTGGTGTTTGCAGGCTTTCCATTAGCCCAGGTGTTCTTGCTGGGGCAAGGCTCTCAGGAACAGCAAAATTCTTTAAATCTTCCCTCGGACTCGTTTGGAGCGATCGCAGGCACTGCAACGGGGCTGAAAAAAGGAATGTTTCTGGGCAATTTGCTCGGAGGTGCGACTGGGCTGATATTGGGAATGGGACTCTTGGCGCTTCCCGGTGTGGGTCAAGTAGTGCTGTCTGGGGCGATCGGCTTTACGCTGTTGAGTGGCGGAATTTGCACGGCTGCGGGCGGATTGATGGGGGCTTTGATTGGATTGGGGCTGACTTCAGAGCAAGCTAAAGCTTATCAGCGGGAAATTTCTCTGGGTAGTGTTTTACTAATTGTAGAAGGAAGTGGGCATGAGGTCGATCGGGCTAAATACTTGCTGGCAAAGTCGGCGGTATAAACTTTAATTAGGGCGATCGAACTCAAGGCTGCTGATTGTTTTTCAGAAGTGAGGAACAATTAAAAATACAAAATGTAAAATTTAAAATTGAGGATTCACTATGACTTCACAACTTAAACAAGCGATCGATCTTGCTCAGTCACTCTCATTAGCAGAACAACTTGAACTACTTAAAACACTATCCGCTATTATCCAACGCACCCATTCTCTGGAAACTCAAACTACGACAACAGAGGAAGATACAGATTTTTCAGCAGCAAGCTTTCGCCAATCTTGGCAACAAGCCATGACAGAACAAACCTTACCCCTTTCTCAAGGGTTTAGCACAACTTATCAAGAGACAGATGCTTGAATCTTTTCGTTTTAATCCCACGAGTAA
>JAYUGZ010000865.1:0-1103 GCA_043767465.1 Cyanobacteriota bacterium | reverse complement strand
TACGAGGGTAGCACCGGCCATCAGGCGGGTCTGGAGGGTAAAATCCGACCACCAGCGGGCAATAATTTCTCCGATTTTGTTTAGTATGGCCAGCATTTGAGCAGTTCACCAGTTCAATATTAAAAGCAAGATTAAGTAGAAGTCATTGGCCAAACAGGCCAAACAGGCCAAACAGGCCAAACAGGCCAAACAAGCCAAACAGGCCAAACAGGGCATCAGGAAGAAGGAAGAAGGAAGAAGGAATAAGGAAAAAGATCTACACAGATTTTTTTTAGCGCTCCGTATTTTACGTTTAATTAAGTGGATTTGCTTAAGAGAGTTTTTGGTCGATCGGATTTTCTACTGCGACTTGTCCGCTACCGCCGCCGCAGATGTGCCAAACTTCATTGTTACACTTCTACTTTGAGATTGCGAAAGCTGGCGGATGGGCGGATGGCGGTTGCTGTGGCAATTCCTAATTTTTTTCGCCAAGTGCACGGCGGCCGATGTCCCGGCGGCAGTAAAGCCCTTCAAATTCGATACAATCAACGGCTGCATAAGCTTTGGAAATAGCTTGTTCCAAAGTTTCTCCCATCGCAGTCACACCCAAAACCCGACCGCCGTCGCTCACTAACTGCTGCTGCTTCAACTGCGTGCCCGCGTGAAACACTTCTGCACCTTTGGCTTCGGCTTCCTCGATACCTGTAATAACTTTGCCTTTTTGGTAATTTCCGGGATAGCCCCCAGAAGCCAAAACTACGCACACAGAAGCCCCCGACTTCCAGCGAATGTTGGAATATTCACCGAGACGCTGCTGACAGCAAGCGAGCACCAAATCTTCCAGAGGAGTCTCCAGCAGGGACAAAACCGCTTGAGTTTCGGGGTCTCCAAAACGGCAGTTAAATTCTAAGACTTTGGGTTCTCCGTCTGGCGTAATCATTAAACCTGCGTAGAGGACGCCCCGATAGTCGATATTATGTTTTTGCAGGGCTGCGAGGGTAGGTTCAAGAATTTCTGCTTGAATTCTTTCCATGAGTTCGGGGGTGACAATTGGCGCTGGGGCGTAGGCTCCCATACCGCCGGTGTTGGCTCCCGTGTCGCCTTCGCCGATCGATTTGTGGTCT
>JAYUGZ010000864.1:0-19360 GCA_043767465.1 Cyanobacteriota bacterium | reverse complement strand
TTGACCGAGGGTGAGCCGATCGCACTTGGCATCCCGCAAATCGACCATCGCTGCGACAACCTCAGCTTCCGTTTCCCCGTGCCCCAACATCAAACCGGATTTGGTGGGAATAGTTGGATCGTATTCCTTGACAATGCGCAGAACGTCGATCGAGCGATCGTACTTAGCACCCCTCCGCACCGGCCCTTGCAACCGTCGCACTGTCTCAATATTGTGGTTGTAACAAGCTGGTTTCGCCTCCACCACCGTGCGAATCCGTTCTCGCTGCAACTGATCCAAACCGGAATTCTCCCCGGGGGCGGGCACGGGGGCACCGCCCCTACCGATTCCTCCCCAAAAATCTGGCGTTAGTACCTCAACTTCAGTATCGGGGTTTAAGCGGCGGATTTGGGCGATCGTCAGCGCAAACCAACCCGCGCCCCCATCCGGCAAATCGTCCCTCGCCACCGAAGTCAGCACCGCATAGCGCAAACCCAACAACTGCACCGCCTGGGCCACCTTCTGCGGTTCCTCCGGGTCTAGGGGCATCGGAGAATGACCTTTATCTACTTGACAAAAAGCACAAGCACGGGTGCAAGTCGGCCCCATCAACAAAAAAGTCGCCGTTTTTTGGGCGTAGCACTCCCCCCGGTTGGGACATCTGCCTTCCTCACAAATTGTGTGAATTTGCCGCTGTTTGATAATTTTCTGCACTTCGGAAAGTTCGCTGGCTTTGCCAATGGGGCGCCGCAGCCACTCCGGCATTGCCTCGATTTCACTGCGCATTTGGGCGGCAGTTGCTTTGACAGTAAGAGTTTGAGGAGTTTGTGGCGACATAAGATCGAGTAGGAGTGAGTTAATATATTCGATCGTATCCGAAATCAAAGTCCCTCAACTTGTAGCAGCCTGGCGCGCCATCAGAATCGCGCGCGAGGTTGCAGTAAAACTCAACTAGCGCACAATTCTAGGTAGAATTCTCTTAGAGATATACTGAAGGTTGCAAATCACAAGACCACACGGTTCGCGGCTTTCCTCAGAGACTTCAGTCCTTCCTAGGAAAGCGACTCCGGGGACTTTAGTCCCGGTAGTCTGCGATCTATAATCTAGAGGCGACTAAGTAAATCTGTCTGCGTGACGAACCATCCTCCTACGGAGAAAATCCTGCCACTTAGTACACGCATTGAAGCGTAAAACAACAAGAGCAAGTAACAGCAGGATGGGGAGCGTACCGAACTGGTGAAAGCGATCGCGACCCAGAAAGCATTTGAAAAGGATAACGTCAGCGCGATTGCAGCATCGAAAGATAGTTGTTTTGAGCGAAAGCGAGCCACCTTGACAATGCCTTTGAAGATGGGTTTCCGATCTATTCAAGAATCTCAGCGGCCCCGGCCCTGAGACCGTCAACACTCATTACTGAAGGAGTCAGTCGTGGCTGGTCAAAAAATCTTGGTAATTGATGACAGTAAAGTCATCCGGGTTCGAGTTCGAGAGATGTTACCTCAAGGTAACTTTGAAGTTCTAGAAGCAAAAGACGGCGAAGAGGGACTCAAACTGATCCGCCAAGCCCGTCCGAATCTAATTATGTTAGATTTCCTACTGCCGAAAGTCAGCGGTTGGGAAGTTTATCAAAAAGTGCAAGCCCATCCCGAGCTTTCCAAGATACCTTTGGTGATCATGTCGGGCCGCGAAGAAGAGGTGATGGAGAAAATTCCGAAACCCTTCGAGAAGCATTTTTTTGCATTCATCGCCAAGCCCTTTGAGAAAAAGCAGCTAACCGAGGCGATCAAATCGGCGATGGTGCTAGCCAAAAAGAAACCAGTACCAGAAGCCCCAGCCGCCGCTGCTGCACCCAGCTCTGGAGCGGGTGGCGCCGACATTCAGGCAATGACTCAGCAAATGGCGAAAATGCAAGCGGAAATTGATGCACTCAAAAAACAAATGAGTCAGGTGATTACGATCATCAAGCAGATGAAAGCGAAATAATTCTGCTGTCTTTAGAAGGCACTTATAGCCTTTCGAACTCTCATATCAGGTACGCCAACGGCATAGGGCTATGGGCATAGGGCTATGGGCATAGGGCTATGGGCTATCCTCACTTTTTTGAGAACCGCTATACACTGTGAAACTCGATTGCTTTGTCTCAATGAGTTCCCTTCCTTGTATCCGCAGTTTTTTGCTAATTTTGTTAAGCGAGTGCTATCAGCCAACAGCCTGCAACTGGTTTCTCACAATTCCAGTGAGAAAATCAATTAAAAGTTAACAATAAAACCAGGGAGGAAATCTATTATTAATCTGTATTAGGATTCTTAAGTGCCACTCCTCCCACACTCAACTATCAACTCCTCAGTCTCATTTTTTTGGTTAATGACTAACGACTATTCCGATTTTTTGCCTCAACTCCGTGCCTCAACAGAGCAATTATTGAAAACGTTAGACTGCTTCGATCAAGCGCAGGTATTAGCGCTCGGAGATTTGACCTTGGACGAGTTTATTACCGGACAAGTAGAGCGAATTTCCCGCGAAGCACCTGTGTTGATTTTGCGCTACGAAAATACTCGGCAAGTGCCCGGAGGTGGCGCAAATGCTGTCTACAATTTAGCCAAACTGGGAGGCAAAGTCAAAGTTGCTGGTTTGGTAGGAAAAGATGACCAGGGAAAGGCTTTGTGCGGTATTTTTGAGGCTGCGGGAATTGATACGGGTGGGATTTTAATCGATTCGCAGCGTCCAACTGTCACCAAAACTCGCATTTCCGGGCACGCGCGGCAGTCGGTGACTCAGCAAATTGTCCGAGTCGATCGCAAATCTGACGAGTTGCCGGATTTAGACTTACAGTTGCAATTGGCAGACTACATCCGGCAGCAAATCCCGACAGTAGATGCCGTGGTCTGTTCAGACTACGGCGACGGAGTTTTGACTCGTTTGGCGATCGAATCTGCTGTTGTTCCGGGCAAAACAATTGTAGACGCTCAAACAGATTTGCAGCGATATTCCGGAGCCATGCTGTTTACTCCCAACTTGCCAGAAGCCGAACAAGCAGTCGGATATGCTATCAAAAACCCTCAAACTTTAATGCAAGCGGGACGCGATTTGTTGAACTTAACTCAAGCTCAAAAAATCTTGATTACTCGCGGCGAAGAAGGGATGAGTTTGTTTGAAAGAGTCAACGGCCAAGCTATTAAAAATTCACCTTCTCCAACATCCACTTGCGAACAGGGAGAATTTGCCATTCAAAGCTGGGACATTCCCCCTTTTAACAAGACTGATGTATTCGACGTAACTGGTGCTGGAGATACAGTTGTAGCAGCAATGACTTTAGCTTTATGCGTCGGTGCATCGGGTTGGGAAGCGGCAGTTTTGGGCAATTTGGCAGCTAGCATTGTCGTGCGTCAATTCGGTACGGCGACGACGACAGTGGAGGAGATGAAAGAAGCTTTGAAAACGATGGTTTATGAGTAGTTATTGGTAATTGGTAATTGGTAATTGGTAATTGGTAATTGGTAATTGGTAATTGGTAATTGGTAATTGGTAATTGGTAATTGGTAATTTATTCCAAATGCCAAATGCCCTGTTTGGCCAATGCCCAATTCCCAATTCCCAATAATTACTTACTCTTTTTCAAAATTTGTCCCTTGTCATCAATCATCAAACCAGTATTAGGAAAATCGCTCTTTGTCAAACGGCGAATCAACCCCACACTCCTAAAATCGTCATCAACAGATGGAATACCTTGGCTGCTAAGTTCGATGGGGATAATCTTACCAGAAACAAAATCCCCTTTTGGAGTCATTTTCACATCCAAAATTAGAGATTGACCGAGTTCTCCTGCTGTGGACAAAGTGCGATAACCCATAAAATTCCCCAGGGAATACGCAATCAATTTCCCTTTATAAAGTTCCAAAGCTCTGGTAACGTGCGGGCCGTGTCCCAAAATCAAATCTGCTCCCGCATCAATCATTGTCCGCGAAAACAAAACCATATTTCCCCGGTTTTCTCCGTAAAAAAATTCGTTTTTATTTCTGACATTTAGAGCTCCTGTTCCTTCAGCTCCCGCGTGAACTGAGATTACTACAATATCAGCCTTTTGCCTCGCTTTTTTGACAACTTCTGCTCCCGCTTGCAGTTCCAGCAAGGAATTGTGAACTTCGCCGTAGTTGCTGAAACCGATAAAGGCAACATTCACGCCTTTGACATTTTGATAAACAATTTGATCTCTTTTACCAACCGACTTCATGCCGTTGCTGTCGATGTTTTTAATCGTGTCCTTAAATCCCTGCTCGTTAAAATCGTAAGAGTGATTGTTGGCAACATTCAAAATATCAAAACCAACATCTTTGAAGATTTTGGCATAACTCGGAGGCGTCCGAAAGGCAAACAGCATTCCTCCGCCGCCTCCTTTGGAGCTGTAAGGATAATCTGTCATCGTGCTTTCAAAATTGCCAAACAGAATATCGGCTCCTTGGAGGTACGGTTTTACCGATTCAAATAAACGCTCCTTATTTTCCGGCAGTTTGTTGTAGGGGAAATTGGTGCCGGGGATCATGTCGCCAACTGCTTTGATGCTGACAGTTGCGGGCAGATTGGCAGGTATTTTTGCTGCCTGGGAGGGCGAGTTGGGAGCTGGTAGGGGTTTGGCTGCGGGTGCTGGAGAGGGGGTAGCTCGCACTTTTTGTACCGCAGGCTTTGATGTTAGAGGGTTAATTGTAGCGGTGGTTAAGGGTTTGTAAAGTTGAGAAGCCAAAACCAAGCCGGATATCGGCACGAGAATCAGACTCATGGTACCGATTGACAGCCAAGATTTTTGAGTTTTAGTGCCGGCTTGATCAGGCTGCGGTGATGGCTTTTTCTGCCGTTGGTTTGTGGGTTTTTGAGTTGGGATTTTACGGGGTTTGGGCGGGGATTTTTCTGGTGTTTGAGTGGGCGCAGTTGTGAAATTTGGAGTTGTTTCTAGCTTTGGCAAAGCTACAGGAATTGGGGCAGTGGGTACGGCGGCCGCAGGAATTGGGCCAGCGGCTACACTCACGGGTGTGGCTACACTCACGGGTGCAGGTACACTTACGGGTGCGTTCGTCAAGCGTTTTTTTAATTCTACTGTCTGAGTCCAAGCGGGCAATTGTTGACCGCCCCGCCGCCCGTAAACTGTTACGGCGTAAACGTTATTTGGTTCCAGCCGCTGCAACCCTTTGACTGCGACTCGGAGACAGGCTTCTTCTGCGGGCAATTGTTCTGCTTCCAGCAGCAGGTGCAGGGTGTCATTTTCCAGGCTGGCTTTAGCTGTGACGCCGAAGCTTTGGAGTGCTTGGCCGATCAGAAATGCGATCGCCTTGGCATCGCCTTCTTTTGCTAAATTTAGAATATCTTGTTGGCTCACAAATGCCTCTACTCTCACACTAAAAATTCAGCTCGATCTTATACCAATTTGGGCTGTACGCGATTAAATACCGATCGATTTAACTTAAGCAAGTAGGTACAAATAAACATACTGAAAATATTTGGTTTAGCAGCTAAGAATGCACTCAAAAACCCGGGTTCTCGTTCAGAGGGCAAATCCCCTGTTGTCCGGCTTCCCGTTAAAATTAAGACAACAACGATCGACCCGCGCTGCGAGGAAACATTTAAACTCCCAGGTTATACCACCCTTTGAGTCGAGAAATCGACGGCGAGCCACAATTGCCCGCCACTAGCGCTCCGGGCACCAAGCCGTTTGGCTAGCGGCACCCGGAGCGCCTGCACAGTAGGTAGCCCAGGCGTAAGCTGGCGAAACGGGGCAAGCTGGCAATCAATTTTCTCGATGCCGCTGCTTTACCAGCAGCCTCCAATTTAGTTATTTTCAAACTAATTAGTTAAAAGAGTTGCACGTCAATGACGCAATTGTGTTAGTTATATCCGGAGCGCTACCACCTCAAACCAGGATTTTTCGCGAGTGGAGTGCTATTTGTGAGTTAGTTGAGCGCATAGCAGCTAGGATCGAGCTAACTCAAGGTTACACTAAAGCTCGTCAGGCGGCGGCCTCTCAAAAACCCGATCGAGTCTTATGGCGCATTACCGCTTCACTTTATGTTTGTTCACCTGCATTGCCTGTCTGGGCGCTGCCTTCAGTCCCGCGGCGGACGGAAGGCAACAGATTGTCAATGGTTCCTACCGGGTTGTTTCCGAAGCAATTGCTCAGGCGAACTCTCCCCCGGACGATCGCCAGGACTCAAATAAGCCTCAAAAACCCTCTCCAGCGCCCGATAAAAACAAATCTCAGCCGTCGAAAACGCAAAAATCTAATTCCAAAATCCCGAAACCGATCTCCAAGATAATCGTCATTTTGTCTCACCAGCGGGGGTTGTTAATGTTGGGTTTGGCAGCAGTTGTCGTCACGGCAGCGGCAGTATTTATCATGCTAAGATTAGTTGGCAGCGACGATTCAAATCATGCAAAGCGAAGACGGGGAAGAGCCGATCGCTACAACCAAAGAAACCCTAAATTCGCCAATCGGGATGCTCAGACAAGCTTGCCCGAAATTGGACAGGCACAGGTTGCTTCTGGGGTAGGGCAACCGCTACCAGGATTGCCCTACCCTGTTAATTTCGCCCAGGGCTACAATGTTGACAGGAGCGATCGGGCTTTACCGTTAATCCGGGAATCTGGGGAACCGGAATCTGAGGATGAAGGGGTAGAGGGCGATGGAATGAATTCCGACACCGCGACGGAGGAAAATCGCAGAAACGGCTACAGCGACTCAGGTTTCAACATTCCCGAAACAGCCGAACGAGTCGATTCGCTAGCGAGTCGGAAAAAAGATATTTCCCTGGATGAAACAGATGGCAGCCCTAAAGTCGATCAGATTGAAGCACTGATTGAAGATTTGCAGCACCTCAATCCAGTTCACAGGCGCAAAGCAATTTGGGAACTCGGCCAACAGGGAGATTCTAGAGCAGTGGAGCCGTTGCTGGATTTGCTAGCAAATTCCGACTCGAAGCAGTACAGTTTAATTTTGGCAAGTGTCTCGGAAATTGGCATTCGCACCCTCAAACCGATGAATAATGCCTGGTCTATTTCTCTGCAAAATGAAAACCCTGAAGTGCGAAAAAATGCGATTCGCGACTTGACACGGATTTACGAATTGGTGAATCAAATCAGTTACTTGTTGCACCGCGCCACGGACGATCCAGATGCAGAAGTTCAGGAAACTGCTCGCTGGGCAATTAATCAGTTAAATCGCATCCGTCCGCGTTCTGGGAGGGATGATTAAAGATTGGGCATTGGGAATTGGGAATTGGGAATTGGGCATAAAGAAAGGACTAAAGTCCTCACTACAAACCTAAGAGCCGATTCTCATGCCAAAAAAGGTTTGTAGTAAGGACTAAAGTCCTTATTCGATCAAAATAAAAATCGATAGTATGCTAAAATAAGTGACCGATGACTAATGACTAATGACCAATGACTAATAACTCTTTAAAATTATTGTTCCTATCAACTTCTGTCGGTCAACTCGGTTCTGGATTGGGCGGAGGAGTCGAACTTACAGTCCTCAACATTGCGAAAGAATTGCACCGCCGAGGTCATAAAATAGCTGTTGTAGCACCAGCAGGTTCAGTTTTAGAATCAATTCCAGTCATCGAAATCACGGGGGATTTGCAAGTAACTGCTCAAACACAAGATTATAACGATCCGATTGTAATGCCGGCCGATTCTGTGCTGGCAAATATGTGGGAATATGCTCGCCAAGTTCAGGATGATTGGGATCTGATTGTTAATTTTGCTTACGATTGGCTGCCTTTTTATTTGACGCCATTTTTCAGGACTCCGATCGCACATTTTATCAGTATGGGCTCACTTTCGCGATCGTTCGATCGCATCGCCGGACAAATCGCCACCAAATTTCCCGGTACGCTGGGAGTTTGTACCCTTACCCAAGCCCAAACCTTTGCCTTTGCTAGCGAGTGCGAATTGGTGGGAAACGGCGGCATAGATTTATCGCTGTACGAATTTTGCAGCCAACCGGAACCAAAATTAGCTTGGCTAGGCCGCATCGCCCCGGAAAAAGGCTTAGAAGATGCTGTGGCGGCTGCAAAAATTACAGGCATTCCCCTGAAAATTATGGGCAAAATGCAGGATGAGGATTATTGGCAAAGAATTTGTGCAGATTACCCGGATGCTCCGGTAGAATATTTAGGGTTTCTGACAACAACCAAGATGCAAGAGCAAGTCCGCAAGTGCCGAGCATTGTTGATGACACCGCGCTGGGTGGAAGCTTTCGGAAATGTGGCGATCGAGGCTTTAGCGTGCGGTGTGCCTGTGATTGCTTACGAGCGCGGGGGCCCGGCGGAAATTGTTCGAGACGGACTGACGGGCTTTTTAGTGGAGCCTGATAGTGTAAATGGGTTGGTAAGTGCGATCGGCCGTTTAGACGAAATTGACCGCAGCGCTTGCCGGCGACAAGCAGAGGTAGAATACAATTTAGTCGTGGCGGGCGATCTTTTTGAACGCTGGTTCAAATCTATTCTAAAATTGACAGGACTTAGGGATAAATAACGTATTTATATGTCATTGCGAGGAACGCTCTTCGAAGCGATCCGTTCCCCGTAGGGGTTCCCGAAGGGTAGGAAAGCAATCGCAGCATCTATTTGTTATCGGTTCCACCTAAGTCCTGATTGAGTTAAATAAACTCTTAATCGACCACAAAAAACACAACAAAAAAAACTATGGCAACTGAACGTTTAGTGCTTTTATCGAGTAGAGAAGTCGAAAAAATGCGTCAAGCCGGCCGCTTAGCAGCTCAGCTTCTGCTGCATCTTGAACCAATGATTAAACCAGGTGTCAGCACTCTGGCAATTAACGACGAAGCCGAACGTTGGACTTTAGCCCACGGTGCAAAAAGTGCTCCGCTAGGTTATAAAGGATTTCCCAAATCTCTGTGCGCTAGTGTCAATGAAGTAGTCTGTCACGGCATCCCGAATGCGAAACAAATTCTTAGAAAAGGTGACATTATTAACATTGATGTAACGCCTTTAGTTGATGGCTATCATGGCGATACTTCTAAAACTTTTTTTGTTGGGGAACCTTCACCTGTAGCTAAAAGGTTAGTTGAAGTAACTGAGGAATGTCTGAGAAGAGGCATTGCGGAAGTTAAGCCTGGTGCTCGCACTGGTGATATCGGTGCAGCAATTCAAGAATATGCGGAAGCGCAGGGTTTTTCGGTGGTGCGAAATTTTGCGGGACACGGCGTGCATCGCGTTTTTCACACTGAACCGGAAATTTTGCATTACGGTAAGCGGGGGACAGGAAAGAAGCTCAGACAAGGCATGGTTTTTACGATCGAGCCGATGATTAATGAGGGCACTTGGGATGTGGAAATTTTGGCGGATGGTTGGACTGCGATCACTAAGGATGGTAAGCTTTCGGCTCAGTTTGAACACACTCTGGCTGTGACTGATTCTGGGGTGGAAATTCTGACTTTACCCTAGGTATGAAAGGTATAAATCTGCCGAATTAAATTCGGATGCTCTACAAACAATGTCCGAGAAGAAACCCGCCGAATGAAATTCGGGGAGTTTACGGGCACACAAACAATGTCCGCCTCCGCGGACTCTAAGAAACCTCTAAGAAACCTCTAAGAAACCTCTAAGAAATCCGCCGAATGGAATTCGGGGAGTTTACGGGCACAGAAACAATGTCCGCCTCCGCGGACTCTAAGAATAGATAATTATTAATATGAAATGGCTACAACCGGGAGATTTGCTCAGGGTAATTGCACCTAGCGGCGCGCTGCGAGAATTGACTAATTTTGAACGCGGTTTGGAAATTTGGAAATCCCGCGGCTATCGAATTGAATTGACACCCGGTTTTGCCGATCGCGCTGGCTACTTGGCTGGTTCCGACGAAAACCGCGTCCGACAACTCGCAGATGCCCTCAGTGACTCGGATTGTCGCGGTATTCTGTGTGCGCGAGGCGGTTTCGGTAGCACTCGACTTTTGGAAAAAGGTAAGGTGGGCGATCGGGCAAATTCCGGGTTTCCAACTCCCGACTCCCATGCGCCGAAATGGTTAATCGGCTTTTCTGACATTACGGCTTTGCTATGGAATGACGATAAATTAGGGATTTGGGGCGTTCACGGGCCGATGCTGACAACTTTGGGCGCGGAACCGGATTGGTCTGTCGATCGACTTTTTGACTGCATCGAAGGCCGTCCGTTACCATCTTTGCAAGGTAAAGGATGGGGCGGTGGACAAGCTACCGGGCGGCTGTTTCCGGCGAATCTGACGGTGGCTTCTCATTTGCTCGGAACCCCGTATCAACCGGATTTGACAGGTGCTATTCTCGCATTTGAGGATGTTTCCGAGGCTCCTTACAGGGTCGATCGTATGTTGACTCAATGGCGGATGGCGGGGGCTTTTGCGGGGGTGCGGGGGATTGCTTTGGGGCGCTTCAGTCGCTGCGAGGTTGGCCCGCAGATTCCTACTTTTAGCATAGAAGAAGTTTTGCGCGATCGGCTTTTTGACTTGAATATTCCGATTGTCTCAGATTTGCCGTTTGGCCACGAGGGCGTTAACGCTGCTTTACCCATGGGAATTGAGGCGAGTCTCGATGCTGAATCGGGATTGCTGATTTGTGGGGATACATCGCAACTTTAAATTCGGCATCAACGTCTATAACCCAATATGCTTGGGTTGATACTTCTCTAATGTCATTGCGAACTCTTAGTGAAGCAATCGCAGAGACTCTGGCGAAGTTAGTGGTTGGTAGAGTGCGTGAGGAGTCAGTTGGTAGGGTGCGTCAGGGGAAAAATGATTAGTCTGTGATTAAAACAGTCAGCCCTGACGCACCGCACAATAAATCAAAAATAGTCCAGTTGGGTGAGGTTAACACGGTTGGCAGAAATTAGATTTAAAATAGAGTGTGTATGCAAATGTCGGTGCCAACAAGGCAAAAAGATTATAAAGTTTTTGAGAGGTTGATATGAAAACACACAACTTGTTAAATAGTATTGCTGCCGCTGTGCTAGTTACCGGATTGGCACTTACGGCGATTCCATCAAGTGCAGTTGCTGAATCGATCGGAAATGGCGATCGCATAGATGGAGTAATCCGCCGCACTTCCCCGATTTACCGTTTCCGAAATATGTGGACACCGGGTGCTCCGACGGAGGAATTGCGTGGCCAAGAATATACTTTCAGTGCGCGGGAAGGCGATAACATTCAAGTGTTTTTAGATACGGATAGAAGTCGCGGTTTTACTCCGGTAATGGTACTATTTTACGGGAACAACAAACAAGTCGCTTTTACCCAAGACCGTTCTTTTAATTATGTGATTCCCCGCAGTGGCGATTACAAGCTTTTGGTGTTGACGAAGGATGCTGCGAGGGGCGGTAACTACACGCTGGAAGTTGCGGGAATTGATGGCGGCGACAGACGGGCTAGCAATAATAGATGGGATGACAGAAGCGACAGGGGCCGAGACAGCCGCAGCTACGATGGAGAACGGATTTTGCGAGATGATTTTGGCTTGCGGCCTGTTGATTGTGGCGATCGACGTTCTATAGTAAGAGTAAGATTTGACGATGCCGGCAGAGACGGGACTTATTGCGCTGTACCGACTCGCCAGTATCCGCAGGGAGACTATTATTACAATTCCCGGACTAGGGATTTAGATTCGGCGAGGGCGGATGATGGTAGATTCGATCGCTCTAATGATAATAGCAGGTTCGATCGTCCCGATCAATGTCGCGTATCTGTAGGCGGAGTGTGTGTGACTAGGTAAGCTGTTTCTGGTCCGAAGAGAAGACTGTTTCTGGTTTGAAGAGAGGAACGCTCTTCTTTCGCGATCTCTGATGAAAGCAATCGCAGGATTTGTGGTTCATCGGTTCTATATCTTGGACTGTAGCGCGGGTTCAGAAACCCGGTTTCTTGGTAGAAACTGGGTTTTTTTGTGTCGCGAATTTCCATTCAATTAGTTTCTCCAGCGAGTGGGGAGGCTTAGAATCTTACATCCAAGGCGTTACTGGCTGGCTGTTTCCATTCAATTAGTTTCCCCAGCGAGTGGGGAGCTAAATTTATGGTAATTCTTGGTACATGAGAAACCCGAAAAAAACTAAAATAATAATGTTGTCGTTCAAAACAAACTTTATTGTGGTACATCTTTCGGGGAATTTTCCGTTTCATCAGTTTATTTTTGCAAACAAACCGACTGGACGGAAGCAATTAACTAGAATTGAAAAGCAAGGAATTAAACTTCGAAGGTTTTGATCTGGTCAGAACCTAATGGCTCCCCCCTTACGGTAGCAAGTATAACATTCTGCAAACCTGCTGAATTTTTACCGTAAATGAATGTAATTCCTTCTGGGGCACGAGCGTTTGTCGCACCACTTGAACCAGGTTCAAAATATCTCACTTGAACAGTGTAACCGTCTCTTACGGGTACAAGCAAACTGTCCCCAGGTTCTAATCCCGTGAAACCTACAGGATTTTGGCCCGATCGCACAGGTGCAGTCCCGATTTGGAAAGCATCTGGTTTTCCGTTTTTGCCATCTATCCCAAAAGCTCCTGGTTTTAGGGTTTCCGTAGCACCGGGCAGAGTTACAACTCCACCACTAAGCGTATCTTTGGCAGGAGTGGGTGTAGGCGTTGGAGAAGGGGGTGGCGTTGGAGCTAGAGTCGCACGGATAAATCCGTCTTTAATTTCTAGACCTTCCCCAAGCCGATCGCCTGGACTAAAATCAGAAACAAAAGCCCCGATTCCAAAAAAGGTATCATTACCTTCACCGCCGGTCAAGGTGTCACCTTCACCGCCGTAGATAATGTCATCTCCAGTATCTCCGAAAAGTAGATCAGAACCACCATCACCGTAGATAGTATCATTGCCTTTGCCGCCGTAGATGGTGTCGTTGCCTTCACCGCCGTAGATAAGGTCATCTCCGAGATCGCCTCTAAGAAAATCATTTCCACCATTTCCGTAAATAGTATCATTGTCTTTGCCGCCGTAGATGGTGTCGTTGCCTTCACGCCCAGAAAGAATGTCGTTGCCTTTTTTACCGAAAATTATTCCTGTTTCTTCGATAGAATCGTTTCCGTCACTTCCAATAAATTCCATAGTTTTTTCCTCGTATTTTTCAAACTGTCAATCACCAACTTTTAGGGAGTTTTTCTTTTAGCTAAAAGCTTTTTAGTTTCCCTTCAATTAGTTTCCCCAGCGAGTGGAAGCCCCTCTATCACCTTATACAGCATCCCGACTCCCCAAAATCGAACTCAGCCACTCCCCTCATCTCCCTCCCCGCTGACAGATGAATTTTTTGTCGAAAAGGACGATCGCACAATGGTAAGCTACCAAAGACATTAAAATATCTAAGGTAGAGACAAGTTAAAATGTCAGCATTAAATGAAGTTCCCTTACTGTTGCGGGCAGCCCGCGGCGAAACCCTAGAACGCCCGCCCGTGTGGATGATGCGCCAAGCCGGTCGCTACATGAAAGCCTATCGAGATTTGCGAGAAAAGTATCCCTCCTTTCGCGAACGTTCCGAAATACCCGAAGTTGCGATCGAAGTTTCCCTTCAGCCGTGGCGCGCGTTTCAACCCGACGGCGTAATTTTATTTTCCGATATTGTCACCCCAATGCCCGGTTTGGGCATCGACATGGACATCGCCGAAGGTAAAGGCCCGATTATCCACGCACCCATCCGCACTCAGCAGCAAATCGACAACCTGCAACCGCTAAATCCAGAAGAAAGTTTGCCTTTCATCAAAACAATCCTCAAATCCCTGCGCGCGGAAGTTGGCAACAAATCCACCGTGCTCGGCTTTGTCGGCGCGCCCTGGACTTTAGCAGCCTACGCCGTTGAGGGTAAAGGTTCTAAGGATTATGCCGTCATCAAAAACATGGCATTTTCCGATCCTACTTTACTGCATCAATTGCTGTCGAAATTCGCCGATGCGATCGCAGTTTACGTGCGCTACCAAATCGACTGTGGCGCGCAAGTAGTCCAAATGTTCGATTCCTGGGCGGGCCAACTTTCCCCGCAGGATTACGACACCTTCGCTCTACCATACCAAAAACAGGTATTTGAGCAAGTCAAAAAAACCCATCCCGACACACCGCTAATCCTATTAGTCACTGGTAGCGGCGGCCTTCTCGAACGCATGGCTACATCCGGCGCAGATATCGTCAGCGTCGATTGGACGGTTGATATGGCCGACGCACGCCGACGTTTGGGCCCCAATATGAACGTTCAGGGAAATCTTGATCCGGGTGTATTGTTTGGTTCTCAAGCGTTTATTCGCGATCGAATTCTTGATACAATTCGTAAAGCAGGCCCGCGCGGACACATCCTCAATTTAGGACACGGCGTATTACCGGGAACTCCCGAAGACAACGTGCGCTTCTTCTTTGAAACCGCCAAACAAGCTGACAAATTGCTCGCAGTTACTGCTTAAATTTGATAGTCCTACAGTCCGACAGTCCGACAGGGGTTTAAACCCCTGTCTCATAGCGAAAGTCCTCTTAAGAGGACTAAAAATTAATATTTCAGTCGGTTTTAACTCACATCTTGCACTATTGTGAATCAAGCTTTTAAGGGCGGGCTATAAACAACGCCCCACAAGAAAATTCACTCTTTGTATAACAGGCCGGAAAGCCTGTTATTAAAAATGCTTCTCTTCAGTCGGTTTTAACCGACTTTTGCTATTAGCCAGGGGTTTAAACCCCTGGCGGATTGCAGGAGAATGAAACAGCCGAATTCTCTCCTCCTCTCCCCCCTTCCCCTTCTGCAAATGACAAAAAAAATTTTCATAACGGGTGCAAGTGGCTGTATCGGTCACTACATGGCCGAAACCTTGATTCAACAGACAAACCACGAACTCTACCTATTAGTTCGCAACCCCGATAAGCTAAAATTTGACTGGAAAGCGCGATCGGGCATCAATATCATACAAGGCGACATGAAAGATATCGATCGCCATTCCGAACTGCTGCAAACAATAGACGTAGCAATTTTAGCAGCCACAGCTTGGGGAGGAACCCAAGAAGTTTTTGATGTCAACGTCACCAAAACTCTGCGCCTCATTCAACTACTTTCGCCCCAGACTTGCCAACAAGTAATATACTTTTCAACCGCCAGCATTCTCGGTAGAGATAACAACTTGCTCAAAGAAGCCGGAGAACTGGGAACAGATTATGTTCGCTCCAAATACGATTGCATGACGCAATTATCTACGTTAACAAATGTGCCTCCAATTACCGCACTTTACCCAACCTTAGTATTAGGAGGAGACGCCGAAAAACCAGTCTCTCACCTATCATCCGGTTTGCCGCTTGTCGCCCAATGGATTGGTTTGATTCGCTGGCTGAAGGCAGATGGCAGCTTTCACTTCATCCACGGCGCAGACATTGCTACAGTAGTTAATTACTTAGTCGAACATCCGCCCGATTCCGAAGAACCGCGACATTTTGTACTCGGAAATCCGGCGATTACCGCGAACGAAGTTGTCGAACAAGCTTGCAAATATTTGCATACAAAAATATTCTTTCGGATTACTCTGTCACCTTGGCTTGCCGATTTCTTTATTTGGTTGTTCCGAATTCAGATGGCTGCTTGGGATAGATTTTGTATCAGCTACCGCCATTTTACTTATCAAAATCTGGTCAATCCCGAAAGCATCGGATTGCCGAGTTACTGCGGCACAGTTGCTGATATGTTAAGAACTAGCGGGATTCCAGATAAAAATACAAAGTAGAAGTTCGGAAGCGGATTTTGTAACGGATGTAGCGGATGGATGCTAGGTGTTCCTTATGACTAATCTGTACTGTTTCAAGTTCTTTTTTGCCTTAATCCCATGCTGTTTAAATGCAATTATCGTCAATTAACTGTGAAATACGATAAGATATCAGCATTTGCGGGCTTTGACAGGGAACTGCAAGCTAAAAATTGCACCCATTATCTTTGTGCTAGGGGGTGTCGCCCCTTTCTAGATAGTCGATCGCGCGCAAGATTGTAATTTTAGCCTTAACATTAAGTCTTGAGAGTCGATCGAACTCTCACGCCGCCAGCCCGATCGCAAGTTATTTACTGATGTGAGGTTTAACATACTATGCGAGTGCTTCTAGTTTACCCCCTGTTCCCGAAAACATTCTGGTCTTACGAGAAAATCCTAGAATTAGTCGATCGCCAAGTGCTGCTTCCACCGCTGGGTTTGGTCACAGTAGCAGCTATTCTACCCCAAGAATGGGAATTCAAGTTAGTCGATCGTAACATCCGACAAATCACCGAAGCAGAATGGGAATGGGCAGAGCTCGTTATTCTGTCGGCGATGATTGTCCAAAAAGAAGACTTGCTAGACATCATCCGCGAAGCCAAACGGCGCGGTAAATCCGTAGCCTGTGGCGGCCCTTACCCGACTTCCGTACCCGAAGAACCCCAAGCAGCGGGCATCGATTACCTGATTCTCGACGAAGGTGAAATCACCCTACCGATGTTCGTCGAAGCCATCGCGCGGGGCGAAAAAAGTGGAATGTATCGATCGGACGGCGTAAAACCCGATGTTACCACAACCCCAGTTCCCCGGTTCGACTTGCTCGAATTAGACCGCTACGATTCGATGTCAATTCAATTTTCGCGAGGTTGTCCCTTCCAGTGCGAATTCTGCGACATCATCGTCCTCTACGGGCGCAAACCACGCACCAAAGAGCCCCAACAATTAATAGCAGAACTAGACTGTCTCTACAACCTAGGTTGGCGGCGCGGCGTGTTCATGGTAGACGACAACTTCATCGGCAACAAACGCAGTGTCAAACTATTGCTAAAAGACTTAGAAGTCTGGCAAATAGAACACAAATTCCCGTTCAACTTCAACACAGAAGCATCCATCGATTTAGCCCAAGACCAAGAATTGATGGACATGATGGTGAAGTGTCATTTCAACGCAGTCTTCCTGGGAATTGAAACGCCCGACGAAGAAAGCTTGCAAATGACCAAAAAATTCCAAAACACGCGCAATTCTCTGATCGAATCTGTAGAATTGATTGCCAAATCCGGTTTACGAGTAATGGCCGGATTCATCATCGGATTCGACGGCGAAAAAGCAGGCGCAGGCCAACGCATCGTAGACTTTGCCGAAGCAGCAGCAATTCCGAGTACAACCTTTGGAATGTTGCAAGCTTTGCCACACACTGCATTGTCCCACAGACTAGCAAAAGAAGGCAGATTGCGCGATAAATCTGGCAACCTCAACCAGACTACTTTGATGAACTTCATCCCGACGCGGCCGCTAGAAGATATCGCCAGGGAATATGTTCAAGCATTTTCTGATGTGTACGATGCTGAGAAATACTTAGACCGCACCTATCGCCACTTCTTGATGTTGGGTGCACCTACAGCAGATATACCATCAAGAATCCCCAGTTGGATCGACTTGCGAGCACTGCTAACTGTGGTTTGGCGACAAGGAGTCAAGCGTTCAACTCGCTGGAAGTTCTGGCATCATTTGTTCAGCATTATCAAACGAAATCCAGCGGTTTGGGATCACTATTTAACAGTGTGCGCTCACAACGAGCATTTCCTAGAATACCGTCAAATTGTGCGGGATGAAATCGAAGAACAATTAGCCGAGTTTTTGGCTGACGAAGCTCAACAGGAACAGCAAAAAGCCCTGATTGCTTCCCTTGCAGAAAAACAAGTGCAAGTAGTTTAAGATTTACATTTATCTCGAAGGGTAATCAGAAACCGGGTTTTTTACGAATATCTTTCGTCGCAGTCGATAGATTAGGTAAAAACCCGGTTTCTTTTTTGTGCGCTATGTGAGTATTTGTAAGGTGTGTCGCTATGAAAAGTCCCTAAATGCGATCGACAATTTCATGGCGAGGCACCTTAGACAATACGTAAGGACAGTTTTATATCTAATCGAGGATCTCAAACCCTTGATGGCTATAGGGCTGACTATTTTTTCAATATTTAAGTCTAGCCCGGAGTTTCAAAAAATCATTAAAAATGCCAGGGCTTACTCGCGATACGCTTACAGAGTCGTTAAAAAACTGTCCGAACTATTGCTTAGAGAATAATTGAGGAAACAAGTGTTGGGTTTCTTTCCTCAGCTCTTGAAAATAATAGGTGCGTCGCTATTAGATTGTCGCTCTTTCTTGAAGATGGTTGATGTATCCGCACCCTACGGCTGTAATTTATGATATCATAGAATCCAAAACTTATTGAGTCGAATTGTATGACCACAATAACTACAATAACAACAGCCTCCCAACTAGCAGATTACTACATTTGGTTTGCCAATGACGTAGGCTCCTACCTCAGCAACCACAAGCTACAAAAACTCTTGTACTATACCCAAGCATGGTATCTAGCCTTTGAAGATACACCGCTTTTTGATGAGGATTTTGAAGCCTGGGTGCACGGGCCGACTATCCCGACTTTATTTTACGAATACAAAGAACAATTTGGGTTTAAGCCAATTCTCAAAGAAGTCGAAAAACCAGAGTTTCCCGAAGACGTACAAGAGTTTTTAGACGACTTATCCGATGAGTATCTTTTTTGCGATGCTTACGAGTTGGAATTGATGGTGCGCCGCGAAGATCCTTGGATTAAGTCTAGAGGTAACTTACCAAAAGATGAACCTTCTCATGCTATTATTTCTAAGGAATCAATGAAAGAATTTTACAAAACCCGTGTCATCGAAGAAACCTAAAAAGGCAGATATACGCCGCCAGCCATCCTTATCTAGTATCAAGCGTCAAGATGTAAAAATACCGGAAGGAGTGAGTTTCTCTTTCAGGTATTATCAGGATGACAAAGATAAATTTTCACTAGCCAACAGAGATGCTAGATATCTAGCCTCTCTATTGAGAAGGCTACGGGATTTATCACAATTGAACTCTCAAGAAATCATCAATAATCAGAGTAAAAGCCTGCGTTGTCATGGAATAGCATGGCAAGATACAACTGAACCGAATGGTTTCGGGATTCCCAATGAAGCTATGCTAGTAAATATCCCTTACCAGTTTCAAATATCTGCTAATGAGTATGGTAGGGTGCATGGATTTTTTAGTGAAAATATTTTTTATATTGTTTGGCTAGACCCAGACCACAATCTTTATAGTTGAAATCTCATAATTTTTGGCATTCAATCGATGTTGTATCATATAATAAAAAACTTATTTAGCTAACTCACTGTAGTGTGAATCAGGGATTTTTTTTAGTCCCGGTAGGGTGCGGCTCCATCAAAAATCCCCAAAAAATTGTACATCTGATAGAGCCGCACCACACAATACCTCAGGTGCGCCGCCTCACAAAGCCCCCATTATTCATCAAAAATATGACATATCCGCACCATACTTCATAGCTTTTTCAACAGCAGATGTAGGCGCTTCGCCTTATTGAAGGGTACGCAGAGCAACGCAGGT